>CABSYS010000112.1:0-5674 GCA_902482045.1 uncultured Collinsella sp. | reverse complement strand
ATGGAGCAGATGTTGATGATCTTGCCGCCGCCCTGTGCGATCATGTCGGGGATGACAGCCTTGGAGACGATGAAGGGACCGTTGAGGTCGATGTCGATGACCTGACGGAAGTCCTTCGCGCTCATCTCGAGCATGGGGATACGCTTGATGATACCAGCGTTGTTGACCAGGATGTCGGGCGTGGTGCCAAAGTCGGTCTCGATCTTGGCGATGAGCTCGGCGACGACGGCCTCGTCGGTGACGTCTGCCACGTAACCATGAGCCTCAAAGCCCAGCTCGCGGTAGTGCTTCTCGGCCTCGGCTACCTTGTCGGCGTGACGTGCGTTAAAGGCGATCTTGGCGCCGGCCTCTCCGAGCGCCTCGGCGATAGCCATGCCAATGCCATAGGTGGCGCCGGTTACGAGCGCGACCTTGCCATCCAGGCGGAAGCTGTCCATAAGATCAGACATAGCGATCCTTTCAAAAGAAACGTTCATCTATATAAGTCTTGCTTTTCATACAAGGTCAGTATAGGAGAAGAGGAGGATTTAAAAATCAGATTCTCCTAAAATCAGGTGAACGTTCACTTTTAAAAGGTAAACGGTGATCTCGCCCTTGCCGCGCGGACGTTTATTCGCTCTGTTCCTGCGTGCCCTCTGCGATCATGTTGCGGTTGTACACCAGATGCAAATACATCGCATCGTGCGCTGCGGTGGGATTGCGCGCGGCGATGGCGTCGGCCACATCGCGGTGCATGCGGATAGTTTCCTCGACGAGCTTTTTGCCGGTCACGTCGATAAAGAGGGGGACGGATGCCTTGAACACGCCCATCAGGCGGGGAACGACGAGGTTTCCGGAGCTCTCGGCAATGGCGTTGTGGAACGCGGTGTCGGCGGCGGAGTAATCCTCACCGGCCTCGGCCAGGCGCTCGGATTCGTCGCAGAGCTCTTTGATACAGACGACCTGGTCGTTGGTTGCGTGCTCGGCCGCCATGCGTGCTATCTGCGGCGGTGCCACGGCCCTCTCGCACGTCAACGATGCCGGTTTTTGGATGTGCTCCTCGTTCCTGGAGATTGACGAGAAGACCACCCTCAAGTCCTGGACCGTTATGGAGACGCTCATCGGCCTTTCGGGTCTTGCCTGCGCCCTGGTGATTTCGTTCTTCGCCTAGTTCGCGTGGCTAAGCATCTTTTGCCGAGCGCATCGCTCGGTACCCATTTACACCTGATTCATTAACCAACGATTGGTACAACCGTTCAAATCAAAAGAGGAGAGCATCATGGACGAGAAGACCAAGGCACAGATTCAGCAGGAGGCAGCCGACCTGGTTGCCAAGCTGCAGCCGCGTTCCGGCAAGTTCCGCACCATCAGCCCCGAGATGGACCCGCTGCGTCTGGGCTCTGGCTGGTCCATCGAGGATCTGGACAAGCCGCAGGTCATTATCGAGTCGACGTTCGGCGACTCGCATCCGGGTTCTGCCGGCCTGTTTGAGTTGGTCGAGGAGGTCCGTGCCGGCGTTGCCGAGGCTGGCGGTCATGGTGCCCGTTACTTCTGCACCGATATCTGCGACGGCGAGGCCCAGGGCCACGACGGCATCAACTACTCGCTGCCCAGTCGCGACATGATCGCCAACATGATCGAGATTCATGCCAAGGCCACCCCGTTCGACGCCGGCGTCTTTGTTGCCAGCTGCGATAAGGGCCTGCCTGCGAACCTTATGGCCATGGGCCGCATCAACATCCCCTCCATCGTCGTTACCGGCGGTGTCATGGATGCCGGTCCCGATCTGTTGACCCTGGAGCAGCTCGGCGCCATCTCGGCCCGCTATGAGCGCGGCGAGATTTCCCGCGAGGAGCTCGAGTTTGCCAAGCACAACGCATGCCCCAGCTGCGGCGCCTGCTCCTTTATGGGTACCGCCTCGACCATGCAGGTTACCGCCGAGGCCCTGGGCCTTATGCTCCCCGGCACGGCTCTGCTGCCCGCAACCAGCTCCGATCTGCGTGAGTTTGCGCGCGAGGCTGGCCGTCAGTCCGTGTGGCTCTCCGAGCACAACCTGTGCCCCCGCGACATCGTGACCAAGGAGTCCTTCGAGAATCTCATCATGGTCCACGGCGCCATCTCCGGTTCCACCAACTCGCTGCTGCACATTCCCGCGATCGCCCGCGAGTTTGGCATCGAGATGTCCGCCGACGATTTCGATCGCCTGCACCGTGGCGCCCACTACCTGCTCAACGTTCGCCCCGCAGGCGAGTGGCCGGCGCAGTTCTTCTACTATGCGGGCGGCGTGCCGCGCATCATGGAGGAGATCAAGTCGATGCTCCACCTCGACGTTATGACCGCCACCGGCAAGACTCTCGGCGAGAACCTCGAGGACCTCAAGAACAACGGTTACTACGAGAAGTGCGGTCGTTACCTTGAGAAGTGGAATCTCAAGCGCGAGGACATCATCCGTCCGTTTGACCAGGCCTTCGGCACCGACGGTTCCATCGCCATCCTCCACGGCAATCTTGCTCCCGAGGGCGCGGTCGTCAAGCACACCGTCGTTCCGCGCGAGATGTTCCAGGCTACGCTCAAGGCCCGTCCGTTCGACTGCGAGGAGGACGCCATTCACGCCGTCCTGACGCACGAGGTCAAGCCCGGCGATGCCGTTATCATTCGCTATGAGGGACCCAAGGGTTCCGGTATGCCCGAGATGTTCTACACCACCGAAGCTATCGCCAGCGACCCCGAGCTGGGCGCGAGCATTGCCCTGATCACTGACGGCCGCTTCTCCGGCGCCTCCAAGGGCCCGGCTATCGGTCACGTTTCGCCCGAGGCCGCTGCGGGCGGTCCGATTGCCCTGATTGAGGAGGGCGACCTTATCCGAATCAACATCCCCGAGCGCTCGCTGTCCATCGTGGGCATCGCCGGCAAGGAGATGGAGCCGGCCGAGGTCGACGCCGTCCTGGCCGAGCGCCGAGCCGCTTGGAAGCCCAAGGCTAATCGTTACACCTCCGGCACGCTCAAGTTCTTTACCGAGCATGCAGTTTCCGCCATTCAGGGTGGCTACATGGAGTAGCGCACGTACGCATCGAATTTCTCCTCTCATAGATGTGCGGCACAAAGAGCCCCGAGTTCAATACGAGCTCGGGGCTCTTTTCGTCTAGATTGGGGACGCATGGCCGGACGAAAACAATTTGCGTCTGGTAATAAGCGTACGAAAGCGCAATTTACGTCTTAATTCCGTACGCAAATCAAGACGAAAATCGTTTACGTCTGCTTTAAATCCGTACGAAAACGGTTTTCGTCTTGAGGGGCAGTTGCCGTTTCTACAGTTCAACTTCCAGTTCGGCTTTGTGCTCGTAGAGGTAGTCGCGCATGTAGGGGATGGCAAATGAGACCTTGCCGTACGAGGGAGCCTCGATAATCGATTCTCTTAACAGGCGGCTGCGGACGGAACTCACCTGTTGAGGCGTTTTGTTTAGGGCATCGGCAACCATGCTGGTCGAGCTCGTCTGCCCCAAAGATGCCATGCTCAGCAGATAAGCGATGCACGTGGGCGGAATGCGCTGTAGCGCGGGCTCAATCACCATGGCACAGAAGCGTTCGCGTACCGTTGCAATGCCGCGCTCGGCTTCTTCTTCTCCAATAATCGGTGTATGTGCGCGTCTTGCCAACTGCCATGCGTAGTATCCAACGAGTTGGATCATGAAAGGATAACCTTGCGTTGCCTCGGCAAGTTGGCCGGCAATACCTGGCTGCAACTCCATGCCAGACGCTTCAATGGTTTCCTCGAGGGAGTACGACACTTCGGTTACTGCCACAGCCTTCAGGTCAAAGGGGAGGGCACGGCGCAAAAACGTAAGTGTCTTTCCGTTGATGATGCTTTCAATCATCGAAGGCAGCCCCGCAAAAACAAAGGCGATATCAAGGTCTTCGCCGATAACCTGCTGAATCGCAATGGAGAGCGTTCGGACCTCATCGAGCTCTGCGTCTTGAACCTCGTCGAGAGTGATGAGCAGGCCATTTTCATTCTTGGATATTGTCTGTCTCATGGCGTCGCGTAGCGATGGACCGATTCGCTCAATGTCTATGCTGCCGATGGACATGCCAGCTACGGTGGGCTCAAATCTGGCGTGTTTGGCCTGGAATTTGGGCTGCAGCTGTTCGAGAATGCGTTGGCAAAGTCCCTCGGTTGCGACCTCTTTTATGACCGTCCAGCCACGGCTTTGCGCCAAACGTGAGCACTCGTCAAGGAGTACCGTCTTGCCCGTTCCACGGACGCCGGCTATGCGCATTAGGCGCCCTGGGGCACCAGGCCCGTTGACGAGGCCCTCATTGAATTCTTCGAGCACATCTTCGCGGCCGATAATCGTGGGAGGTGTTTTACCTGCTGTGGGCTTAAAAGGGTTTGTTTGCATGTGAGCCACCTTTGCTCAAGATATAGCAAGATATAGCAAGATATAGCAAAGTAAGCGCTACTCGCGGGTTTTGCGGTGGTGCTATTTTCCAAATGCCGCGCGGATAAAGCGCTGGGCGAACAGCTTGTTGGCAACTCACGAGGGCTCGGGGTGCCAATTTGGGGTGCAGTAGTGCTGCGCCACGAAAAGGGCCTATCTACTACGTTTAAGCCGCAGGGGTCAACCATAGTCGGCTTTTTCGAAAATCGACAAGCTGTCTACCTGCGGTTTTGTTTTCACGGTTTTCGGTATGGCCGAGGCTATCCGTGTTAACGTAGTAGATGGGCCACTTTTGTGGCAAGGGGGCCGATCTGCGGGCCAGGGTAGCTAAAAGAGCCCCGTCCCAAAAAGACTGATTGGGAGCTGGGGCGTGTCGATGCGATAGTATTGCATGGTGGTATTCGACTAACCGAGGGTTTATCCGAGGGCTTTATGGAACAACGCCAGCATAATCAGAGCCTGCAAGACCAGGCATACAACGCATTGCGCTCCAAGATTATCTATGCCGAGCTCAAACCCGGCACGCGTCTTTCGGCGATTGGTCTGGAAAAGGAGACGGGAATCGGGCGCACGCCCATTCGCGAATCCTTTGTGCGCCTGCGTGAGCAGGAGCTGGTGGAAACGCGTCCCAAAAGCGGCACCTATGTCTCAAAAATCAGCATGGAGCGCGCCGAGAACGCCTGCTTCTTGCGCGAGAAACTTGAGAGAAGCGTGCTCATTAAATGTTGTTCGGCCGCCTCGCCCGAGCAAAAGCAGCGGCTCGAGCAGATTCTTGCCGAGTCCGAGTCGCTCGACCATAGCGAAACGCGTCGCTTTTTCGATCTGGACAACCTGTTCCATGAGACGTGTTTTGAGATTGCCGGCCGTCACATGTTGTGGGATTGGATGAAGAGCGTCAACACACATTTTGAGCGATACAACTGGTTGCGTATGGTGTCGCAGGACCTGGATTGGGAGCCGATTCGTCGGCAGCATCGCCGGATTCTCGAGGCCATTAAGAGGGGCGATACCGATGCGGCGAGCTATCTGGCAGAGACGCACTTGCACCTGATGCCCGAGGAGCAGGGCCCGGTTATCGCCTTGCATCCTGACTATTTTGAGCTGTCTAAAGACTCGGCTATCTAGCCCATTATCGCATCTGCTCGAGACGCAAAAACGATGCTGCTCACCTACAGCGTTTTGCAACTGAGATTTTTAAAAAATGCCTAAAATGGCTCAGGCTGCCGACAATGGGGAAACGGGGTGCGCTATGGCGC
>CABSYS010000111.1:0-5725 GCA_902482045.1 uncultured Collinsella sp. | reverse complement strand
GCATCGCTGCTATCTCGACGCGATGTGATCGTCGTCGCATCGGTCTCGTGTATCTATGGCATTGGCTCCCCCGAGGACTATGCGGGCCTAGCTCCGAACGTCGACAAGAAGGTGCCGCTCGAGCGCGATGACTTTATCCATGCGCTTATCGATATCCAGTACGATCGCAATGACTATGATTTGGCACGTGGCACCTTCCGCGTGCGCGGCGATGTCGTCGACGTGTATCCGCCCTATGCCGAGCATCCGTTGCGGTTTGAGTTCTTTGGCGACGAGGTCGAGCTGATTGCCGAGATCGACGAGGTCACCGGCGAGATGCTGCGTGAGTACGAGGCCATTCCCGTGTGGCCGGCCTCGCACTACGTGACTGAGAAGCCTAAGGTCAAAGCGGCTCTGAAATCAATCAGTGAAGAGTGCGAGAAGCGTGTGGCCGAGCTCAAGGCGACTGATAAGCTGCTCGAGGCGCAGCGTCTGCAGCAGCGCACCGATTATGATCTTGAGATGCTCGAGACGATGGGCTTTTGCAACGGCATCGAGAACTACTCGCGTCATCTGGACGGTCGAAAACCGGGCGAGCCGCCGTTTACCCTGATTGATTACTTTCCTAAGGACATGCTCTGCATCATCGACGAGAGCCATGTAACGGTGCCGCAGATCCGCGGCATGCACGAAGGCGACCGCTCGCGTAAGGTGACGCTGGTGGAGCATGGTTTTCGTCTGCCTTCGGCACTCGATAACCGCCCGCTTCGTTTCGATGAGTTTGAGGCGAGGATCCCCCAGTTCATCTACGTCTCGGCCACGCCGGGCGACTATGAGCTGCGGGTTAGCCAGAACGACGTTGAGCAGATTATTCGTCCGACCGGTCTGCTCGACCCCAAGATCGATGTGCGTCCGGTTCGTGGGCAGATTGACGATCTTGAGGACGAGATTCGCGAGCGCGTTGCCCGCAAGGAGCGCGTGCTGGTGACCACGCTCACCAAGCGCATGGCCGAGGACCTGACCGACCATCTGCTTGATGCCGGCATTAAGGTCAACTACATGCATTCCGATACGGCGACGATGGACCGTGTCGAGATCTTGCGAACGCTGCGCGAGGGAAAGATCGATGTTCTCGTTGGCATTAACCTGCTTCGCGAGGGTCTTGACCTTCCCGAGGTCTCGCTGGTGGCAATTCTCGACGCCGACAAGGAAGGTTTCTTGCGCAATCGCCGTTCGTTGATTCAGACGATTGGCCGTGCGGCCCGTAATGCCGACGGCGAGGTCATCATGTATGCAGACGTTGTGACCGATTCGATGAAAGAAGCCATCGAGGAGACGCAGCGCCGTCGTGAGATTCAGATGGCATATAACGAAGAGCATGGCATTGTGCCCAAGACGGTCCGCAAGGCCATTAACGACATCTCGAGTTTTATTGCCGAGGCCGAAAAGACTGTGGGCTCGAAGGGACGCTCGAAGGGCGACTCTCTGGGTCACGGTGCGTTCTATACACCCGACGAAAACGGCGAGGGCGCCGCGCCGGAGACGGTGGCACCCGAGCAGACGCTTGCCGAGCAGCTGGAAGGGCTACCGCATGACGAGCTCGTGCGGATCGTCGAGACCATGGAGGAAGACATGCGTAACGCTTCCGCCGCCATGGACTTTGAGGAGGCGGCGCGTCTGCGCGATGCCGTCGTTCAGATTCGGGCGATGCTTGAGGGCGCATCTGAGGACGAAACGATCGAGCGTTTGCGTTCGCAGGCTCGCAAGGGTTCTACCTTTGCTTCGGGCAGAAAACGCCAGGGTGCAAGATTCAGGAAGTAGCGAACAGGCCCCGAGTTCCCTGTGGAGCTCGGGGCCTGTGTCGTTCGGACGCGAGAGTTCGTGCACTAGAGGTCTGCTATCAGCGCCTCAGCGCAACGGATGCCGTCGGTGGCGGCACTCATGATGCCGCCGGCATATCCGGCACCCTCGCCGCAAGGGTAAAGGCCCGGGGTCGACACGGCGTGGCATGTTCGATCGCGGATGACCGTAACCGGGGAGCTCGAACGCGTCTCCACGCCAGTGAGGACAGCATCGGGGCGGTCATAGCCACGCAGCTTCTTACCGAGCAGGGGGATTCCCAAACGAAGCGATTCGACGATATGCTGCGGGAGGGCATCGTCGATCGCCGTCCAGGTCACGCCAAGTGGATAGGTTGGTTTTATCTTTCCGGGTGCCGTGCTGGCGCGCCCCGCAAGGAAATCCCCGACGAGCTGTGCCGGCGCGTTCCAGTTGGAGCCACCCAGACGATAGGCGGCTCGCTCGCAGGCGCGCTGGAGCTCAATGCCTGCGAGCGGATCATCGCCGGGAAGGTCGTCAGGTGTGACGTTGACGAGTAGGGCGGCATTTGCGTTGCGCCCGTCGCGGGCATTGAGGCTGGCACCGTTGACGCACAGATGGCCCTGCTCGGAAGAAGCCGCGACAACCTGCCCGCCGGGGCACATGCAAAACGAGAACACGCTGCGGTCGTTGGGGAGATGGGCGACAAGCTTGTAGGGGGCTGCTCCGAGTGCCGGGTGCCCTGCCGAAGGGCCATATTGGGCACGGTCGATGTCGCGCTGAGGATGCTCGATGCGCACACCCATGGCAAAGGTCTTTTGCGCGAGGGCAACGTTATGTTCTTTGAGAAGCTCGAATACGTCGCGGGCGGAATGGCCGCAGGCGAGAATGAGGTGCTTTGTGGCGATTGTCTCGCTTGTGGTTTCTTGGGGTGGCTGAACATCGATGCCGGTGATGGCGCCAGAACCATCGGTTCGAATATTGACGAGCTTTGTTCGATAACGGACGGTTCCACCGAGCTGCTCGATGCGCTGAGAAATGTTGGTGACGACGATGGGGAGGATGTCGGAGCCAATGTGCGGCTTGGCGTCCCACAGGATATCGCGAGGTGAGCCCGCTTCGACGAAGGTCTCAAGAATCAGTCGATGGGCAGGATTCTTGGTTCCCGTGTTGAGCTTGCCGTCCGAGAAGGTCCCTGCGCCGCCCAGGCCAAATTGGATATTGCTTTCGGGGTCGAGGATACGCTCCTTAAGAAAGAGATCAATCGCTTCCGAGCGGCGAAGTGCGGGGTCGCCGCGCTCGATGAGCAGGGGTTTAAGGCCCGCTTCGGCAAGGGTCAGGGCGGCGAAGAGACCGGCGCAACCGGCGCCGACAACGACGGGACGCTCCTTGGGTGCATTCGGGACAGGGTTGGGGAATGAAGGCGCCTCGCCGTCTACTATGCGGATGCGCGAGCGGTCGCGCTCGGCGACGCGGTCGACCACCTCCTGCTCGAGTCGGGAGCTTGTCAGTTCAACTCGAAAGCTCAAAATAAAATGGACATCTCGCTTTTTACGGGCGTCGATTGACTTGCGATGGAGCTCAATGGCTTTAATCTGGGAATCCTCGCATCGCAGGGCTCGTTTGACGGCGCGTCTACCAATAGCAAGGCAGGCGGTTTCGTCGCCGGCCTCATCGAGTGACGCGTGGACTTGGGTGATTTCGATCATCGAGGTCTCCTTAGATGCAAGAAAGAGGCCGCCCGGTGTCCCAGACGGCCCGAATGCGTTTTGATTATAGACTGCGCGGCTATAGGCTGCTTGCAGCGCGAATACCCGAGATCCAAGCCCACGCAAGGTTGAAACCACCGCAATCGGCATCGATGTCGAGCGCCTCGCCACAGATGTAAAGTGGGACGCCTGCCGCGTTGCTCACGCAGAGGTTGGGAGCTGAGACGCTCTCGATGGGCACGCCGCCGCGCGTGACCTGGGCCGAACGCTCCTCTGTCGTTCCCTCGACGAGCAGCTTAAAGTGCTTGAGGATTGAGACCAGATGGATGATGTCGTGCGACCCGGGGTGGCACTGTTCGAATGCGGTGCAGACAACGCGAGAGAACTGCGGGGCGAGCATGCCGTCGAGCCAGCGGGGGTCGCGGGGTGAAAAGCCGCCGAGCAACTCAACTCGCTGGTTGAGCATATCGAGCAACTCGTCTTTGGAGAGGTCGGGGAAAACGTCGAGCAGAATCGTGTCTCCGCGCTGGACGCGACGGGAGAGGTTAAAGGCGGCAACGCCCGAGATGCCAAAGGTTCGGAAGAGCACTTCGCCGTCTTCGCGCCAGAGCTCCTCGTGATTGCGGGTGAGCGTCAAGCGGGCGCGGACGCGCAGGCCATCCAGCGTCTTGAGCGCAGTCTGGTCGCCGAAGACCGATGCCGACACGGGGCAGAGGACGGGGCGCTGCGGTGTGAGGGAAAGATTGAACGTCTTCGCGATGTCGGCGGGGCTGCCGCCCGTAGCGATAATTACGGCCTTTGCCTGCAGCGTCTCGTTCTTGCGAGGGGTGTCGGCGAGCGCCTTCCGAAGTGAGCGGACCTCCGATTTTCGGTCGTCGTGCTTTTTTGCCTTGAGTGCTCGCGCGGGACGGTCTATTTGGAGTGTCCAGCCCT
The DNA here is from genome assembly GCA_902482045.1 of uncultured Collinsella sp. Lineage (GTDB taxonomy): Bacteria > Actinomycetota > Coriobacteriia > Coriobacteriales > Coriobacteriaceae > Collinsella. The sequence goes on along the minus strand of CABSYS010000111.1, from coordinate 1,286 downwards.
CGGGGGCTTTGAATGCCGAGGCAACGTTTGCTCCACAGATCAAGGTGATACCCAGGTGATTGCAAGCGTTGAGAAGCGCATCGCGCACCGATTCGGCACGAAGGGAGCGCGGATACAGCCGGCCCTCCTCGGAGGTCGTCATGATGCCCAGCGAGGAGAAGAAACTGCCGAGCTCTTGCTCGGGCCGGGGACCCATGACGGATTCGACGAATGCGGGGTGGTTGTACCGCTGGAAATCAATTGATTCGTTGGAAAGGTTGCAGCGGCCGTTGCCGGTCGCAAGGAGTTTAAGGCCGCAGGCAACATCGCGCTCAACGATGCAGACGCTTTTGCCTGCGCGTGCGGCCGTAATGGCGGCGGCGAGACCCGAGGCCCCGCCGCCGATTACCAAGACGTCATAGGAGGCGTTTGTGTTCACTTAGGCCTCGGCGGTCTCGTGCGGGGCAATGGCCTCGACGGCGGAGACGGCTTGGGGCAGCATACCGTCGGGCAGTGCGGTCTCAACCTCGCCCTTGTCGCAAGCCTCGGCGAGTGCCGGATTGATGGGAAGCTGCCCTAGAATCTCGAGGTTGTAACGCTCGGCGACCTCGGGGAGCTTGCTCTTGCCAAAGACTTCGATCTTCTTGCCGCAATCGGGGCACTCGATATAGCTCATGTTTTCGACGATTCCCAGAATGGGCACGTTCATCTTCTCGGCCATGTTGACCGCCTTGGCGACGATCATCGAGACCAGATCCTGCGGGCTCGTGACGATGACGATGCCATCGACGGGCAGCGACTGGAAGACGGTGAGGGCGACGTCGCCCGTTCCCGGAGGCATGTCGACCAGCAGGTAGTCGATGGGGCCCCATGAGGTTTCGCTCCAGAACTGCCTGATGGCACCCGCGATAACCGGGCCGCGCCAGAGCACGGGGTCGGTTTCGTTTTGGAGCAGCAGGTTAGAGCTCATAACCTTGACGCCGTGCTCGGAGATTTCGGGCAGCATAAGATTGCCGAGGGCATGGACGTGACGTCCGCTCATGCCGAACATCTTAGGGATAGAGGGGCCGGTAATATCGGCATCGAGGACGCCGACCTTGTGACCGTGGCGGGAAAGCTCCGTGGCGATGGCGCCGGTGACGAATGACTTGCCGACGCCGCCCTTACCGGAAAGCACGGCGATAACGCGCTTGACCTCGGACAGCGTATTCTCCTCAAATTGCGACGGCGACGTTTGCCCGCCGGCTGCCTGTGCGTGCTCGCAACCCATGTTTGACTCCTTTGTATATGTTGGGGCCGGAGCCCCG
>CABSYS010000110.1:0-5776 GCA_902482045.1 uncultured Collinsella sp. | reverse complement strand
CGAGATCTGCGCATGTCTCGTGGGCTCGGAGATGTGTATAAGAGACAGGCCCAAGAAGACCCGCGACGTTTTTGAACGCGGTCTTGCCGAGTGCGCCCATCACACCGGTATGACGCTGGCGCTTGCCGTCAACTACGGCGCGCGCGCCGAGATTACCCGCGCTGTCCGTCAGATCGCACTCGACGTTGCCGCCGGTAAGATCGATCCTGCCGCAATTGATGACGATATGGTGGCTTCCCACCTCTATACCGCCGGTCTTCCCGATCCGGAGCTTGTGATTCGCACCTCCGGCGAGCTTCGTCTTTCGAACTATCTGCTGTGGCAGGTTGCCTATTCCGAGTTCTATGTCACCGATACCTATTGGCCCGACTTTGACCGCTGGGGCCTTGTCGACGCCATTTTGGCCTACCAGGGTCGCGACCGTAGGTTTGGTGGACTGAGCAAGACCGAGGAGGCTTAATCGTGTCCGAACGTCCCAAGGCATCCGCTCCCAAGGCGCCTACTTCTGCGACGCCCGCGCGTAAGGCTGCCCCTGCAGGGGCGCCCGCAGCGAAGGGCAGCTCCGGTTCATGGCTGGCGGGCTTTATCACCCGCGCTGCCGCCGGTATCGTCTATGCCGTTGTATTTATCCTGTGCCTGGTTTTGGGTATTGTGCCCACGGCGATCTTCGTTTCCGTCATGAGCGGTCTGTGCTGCTATGAGTTCTTCCGCATGACGAGGCTCGACGGCAAGGTTGCCAACGAGCGCCTTGGTATTGCTGCCGCCGTGCTCTTTCCGCTCTCGGCACTGGGCGATTCGCTGTTGTTGAACGCCCTGCTGTTCGCTTTGATGCTTGCGGTTGGTATCTGGTATGTCTGGTCTCCGCGCACTCGCATCTCTGACGTTGCCGTGACGCTCATGGGCCCTATCTACACTGGCTTTATGCTGTCGGCTATCGTGCTGCTGCGCGATGCCGTGCCCGGTTTTGCCGGCGCCCTGCTTTCGGTGGGCGTTTGCGCGTCCCTTTGGGTCTCCGACTCGTTTGCCTACATCGTGGGCAGCCGCATCGGCAAGCATAAGATGGTTCCCAATATCTCTCCCAAAAAGAGCTGGGAAGGCTTTGTCGGCGGCATCTTGGGCTCTGTCTTGATCTGGCTCATCCTGTGGGCAACGCACTTCTATAAGCTGAGCCTGCCCTATGCACTGCTGTGCGGCGTGGTCGTCTCCATCCTGGGCGTTATCGGCGACCTCATCGAGTCGCGTATCAAGCGCGGCGTGGGCGTCAAAGATTCCGGCAATCTCATCCCGGGCCACGGAGGCATGCTCGACCGCAGCGATTCGCTCATCTTTGGCTGCGTTACCGCGCAGCTGCTGCTGATGATCGGAGGCGTGCTGTAATGGCTTATCAGACCACCTACGGTCCCGACGGGCGTCTTCGTGTTGCCGTTCTGGGCTGTACGGGTTCTATCGGCACTCAGGCGCTTGACGTGTGCCGCCAGCATGCCGATCGCCTGCAGGTGACGGCACTGTCCGTAAACTCCAGCACCTCCGAGCTCGTTGCCGCTGCCCGTGAGTTCTCGGTTCCGGCGGTTGCCGTGGCGGACGTCTCCCATGGCGCCGACGCCGTCCTGCAGGAACTGCCCGAGGGCACGGTGCTCGGCGTTGGCGCGCAGGCCGTGTGCGAGCTTGCACGCCGCGATGATGTCGATTGCGTGCTCGTGGCCATCGTGGGCGCTGCCGGTCTCGAGGCGAGCCATGCTGCCCTGACCTCGAACAAGCGTCTTGCCCTGGCTAACAAGGAGTCGCTCGTTGTCGGTGGCGATCTGCTTATGCCGTTGGCGCAGCCGGGTCAGCTTATCCCGGTCGACTCCGAGCATTCTGCCATCTACCAGTGCTATCTGGGCGAGAATCCGCGCGAGGCTCACTGCATTTGGCTTACCTGCTCGGGCGGCCCGTTCTTTGGCCGCACGCGTGGCGAGCTCGATCGCGTGACGCGCTCCGATGCCCTGGCGCATCCTACGTGGGCTATGGGTGCCAAGATCACGATTGACTCCGCCACCCTCATGAACAAAGGTCTGGAGCGTATCGAGGCCATGCATCTGTTTGGCTGCGATCTCGATTTCATTAACGTGGTCGTGCAGCGCCAGTCTAAGATTCACTCCATGGTCGAGTTTGCCGACGGCTCTGTGATGGCGCATCTCGGTGCCTCCGACATGCGCATTCCCATCCAGTTTGCCTTCTCGTATCCCGAGCGTTGGGATACGCCGGCTCCGCGTATTGATTTCCGCGAGTTGGGGCAGCTTACCTTTGACGCGGCCGATATGGATACCTTTCGCTGCCTTGCGCTGGCCGAACGTGCCGGCAAGACGGGCGGCACCATGCCGTGCGTGCTCAATGCCGCCAACGAGGTCGCCGTCGATGCCTTCCTGCATGATGGCTGCAGTTTTACCGATATCGACCGCATTGTGGAATCCTGCATGGATGCTCACGATGCGCAGACGGTCGATTCGTTTGATCAGCTTCGCGAAATCGATGCGTGGGCGCGTGAAAAGGCCGCGCAGGTGCTCGCCGCAACCCGTTCCTAACCCATAAGGATTGCTTTTTCGTTTTATGGATACTGTTCTGAGCGTTCTCTCATCGGTCTTTTGGGGCCTGCTGATGCTTTCCGTCCTCGTGTTTTTGCATGAGGGCGGCCACTTTTTGGCGGCGCGTGCCTGCGGTGTCCGCGTGACTGAGTTCTTTTTGGGCCTGCCGTGTCGCTTTGATATCCACCACACGTCGCGTCGTATCGGCACCAAGTTTGGCGTGACGCCGCTGCTGCTGGGTGGCTATGCAGCCATTTGTGGCATGGATCCGACCGACGTCTCGTGTGCCGACCGCGTGCTTGCTGCCATCTATCGTCACGGCCGGGTGACGGTGGCCGATCTTGCCGTCGAGCTCGAGCTGTCCGAGGAGGATGTGCTCGAGGCCTGTGCTTTGCTGTTGGGCTGGGGCTCCATCGCTCCCTGGTATGAAGAAGGGGAAAAGCCTTCGCCCAGTTACTATCCCACCAAGTACCAGACCCTGCCGCGTGATGCGGCGGGTTATACCACCTTTGACGGCCGTCGGTTCGATCGCGAGCACGCGACTGCCGAGGGCGATGTATGGGAACTGCCGTGCGGCGAGTCCGAATTCCTTGCACGCGAGCGCTCGCACACCTATTTGGGCCAGGGCTTTGTCAAGCGTGCCTTTATGCTGCTTGCGGGCATTATCGTCAATATCCTGACGGGCTTTTTGCTCCTTATGAGCATCTATTCCATCGCGGGTGTCACCGTGCCGGTTGATACCAATGTGATCGGCCAGGTTGACGAAGGCTCGATTGCCGCCGCGGCGGGAATCGAGGGCGGCGACGCAATCCTTTCGGTCGACGGAGTATCGTGCTCTACTTGGTTGGACGTATACGATGCCATCGGCAAGGCTGCCGGTAAGGACGATATCGCCATTGAGTACGAGCGTGACGGTAAACAGCATACGACCACGGTTGCGCTCAAAGAGGACGAGCGCCTCGGTGTGTATGCCTCTACGCAGGTGGTCCGTTTAGACCCCATCACGTCGGCTCGCCTGTCGTTCTCCTATGTCGTGCAGACAGCGGAGGGCGTGATGCGCCTGCTCCAGCCGCAGCATACGATGGAGATTCTCGATCAGTCCTCTTCGATCGTGGGTATTAGCGTTATGTCCTCACAGGCTGCTGCTGCCGGCCCTGCCACGTTCCTTTCGTTTGCCGCCCTCATTTCGTTCTCGCTTGGCTTTATGAACCTGCTGCCCATCCCACCGCTCGATGGTGGCAAGCTGGTCATCGAGATCATTCAAAAGATTGCGGGCCGCGAGCTTCCGCTCAAGGTCCAGACGATTGTGAGCTATGTGGGCATCGCGCTCTTTGCGCTGTTGTTTGTCTACATGCTTCGTTCCGACATCCTTCGATTTATTCTGTAGGGGAGTGGTTGGATTGTCTTTATCCCTTCCTTTGCCTCGCGAGCTGACGCGCCCCGTGCATGTGGGCGGCGTGCAGATTGGTGGCGGCGCGCCGGTGGTGGTCCAATCCATGACCTGCACCGATACCGCCGATGCCCAGGCAACGCTTGCGCAAGTATGCGCGTTGGCGCAGGCTGGCTGCGATATCGTGCGCGTAAGCGTGCCCACCGAGGCCGCGCTTGAGGGTTTCCGCACCATCTGTGCCGAGTCTCCGGTGCCGATTGTCGCCGATATCCACTTTAACCATAAGCTCGCCATTGGTGCCGTTGAGGCCGGTGCTGCCAAGCTGCGCATCAATCCCGGCAATATCGGTGATTGGGCCAAGGTTGACGCGGTGATCGATGCTGCGGGTGCCGCTGGCTGTGCGATTCGTATCGGCGTCAATGCCGGTTCGCTTGAGCAGGATATTGCCGAGCGCGACGACCTCACGCAGCCCGAAAAGCTCGTGATGTCGAGCGAGCGTTTCGTCAAGCATTTTGAAGACCGCGGCTTTACGAACATTGTGCTTTCGGCCAAGGCCCATAGCGTGCAAACGACGCTTGATACCTATCGAGCCCTGTCGCGCGAGATTCCCCACGTTCCGCTTCACCTGGGCGTAACCGAGGCGGGTACCAAGCTGCAGGGCACCATTAAAAGCTCGGTGGGCCTTGGTATCCTGCTGTCTGAGGGTATCGGTGACACCATGCGCGTCTCGCTCACGGCCGATCCGGTCGAGGAGCCGCCGGTCGCCTGGGGTATCCTGCAGTCCCTGGGCCTGCGTCGCCGTGGCCCCGAGATTGTCTCGTGCCCTACGTGCGCCCGCTGCCAGGTTAACCTGATTCCTATTGCCGAGGAAGTAACCGAGCGGCTTAAGAACTATGCCGCGCCGCTTTCGATTGCCGTCATGGGATGTGCCGTTAATGGCCCCGGTGAGGCTTCTGATGTCGACCTGGGCGTTGCTTGCGGACGTGGTCAGGCTCTGCTCTTTTCGCATGGCCAGATCATTGGTAAAGTAGCTGAGGATCAAATTGTCGACGCGCTTATGGCCGAGGTCGACAAGCTTATTGAGGAGAAATAAATGACCCGAGCAATGTATATGTCTAAGCTCTATGCGCCGACGCTTAAAGAGGATCCGGCCGACGCCGAGCTTGCAAGCCATCGTCTGCTGCTTCGTGCCGGAATGATCCGCAAGGAGGCCGCCGGTCTGTATTCCTATCTGCCGCTCGCTTGGCGCTCGATTCGTAAGATCGAGAACATCGTGCGCGACGAGATGGACGCCGCCGGCGCCCAGGAGCTCATGATGCCCATTATGGTCGATGCCGAGCTGTGGCGTGAGTCCGGCCGTATCGATGCCTATGGCAAGGAGCTCGTGCGCTTTGACGACCGTCATGGTCGCGAGTTTGTGCTGGGCCCCACGCATGAGGAGACCGTCACGGCTCTGGTGCGCAACGAGCTGCGCTCCTATAAGCAGCTGCCCGTCAACCTGTACCACATTCAGGACAAGTTCCGCGATGAGTTCCGTCCCCGCTTTGGCCTGATGCGTGGTCGTGAGTTCATCATGAAGGACGCCTACAGCTTCTCTGCCACGCAGGAGAGTCTGCAGGAGGAGTACGACAAGATGAAGCAGGCCTACGCCAACATCTGCGAGCGCTGCTACATCAAGGCTCTGCCCGTTGTCGCCGACTCCGGCGAGATCGGCGGCGACACCTCCGTTGAGTACATGGCTCTGGCCGACGCCGGCGAGGCTTCGCTCGTCTACTGCGACGATTGCGGCCTGTCTCTTATACACATCTGACGCTGCCGACGA
>CABSYS010000109.1:0-5821 GCA_902482045.1 uncultured Collinsella sp. | reverse complement strand
CTTTGGGCCCACGCCGTCATTTCTCGCTGAGCATCGTCGGCACGCTGGCGACGGGTGCGGCAATCATCGCCTTTGGCAGCGCGACCGGCATCGTCCTGCTCGGCGCGGTGCTCCTGGGCTTTGTGATGGGGTTCGCCCAGTCCATCGCCACATCCTATCCGGCCTACCTCACCGACGATCCTGTCGAGCTCAAAGACATCAACTCCGCCATCGCCATGTTTTCAAACGTGAGTATCATCGTTGGCCCCACACTGGGCGGCTTTGTCGCGGCGGCTGCATCGTCACGCGCGGTGTTCGTGCTCATGATGATCTTTACCGTACTGGCGCTCGCCGCCGGCTGGGGCTTTAGACCGCAAGCAGGTCGCGTCGCCGCGCGCGAAAGTACTCCTGCGGACGGCAGCACAACGGCAAGTACTGCCAGTCAAAGCTCCGACTCTAGCAAATCCACCCGCGCAACCTTCGCGACCAGCATCAAGACAGTCTTCACCAACAGCGTCCTCGCCCTGCTGTTCTGCATTATTTTCCTTTCAAACTTTGGCTACGGTGCCTTTGACCCGCTGGAGTCGTTCTTCTACCGCGATGTCCTGCACGTCGGTGTCGAATGGATGGGCTGGCTCTCGTCGGCCAGCGGTGTGGGCGCGGTGCTGGGCGCCGTGGTCGCGCTCCGCTTGCCGCCGCGCTTCGTCAGCCTCAAAACGCTGCTCGTTGCACTCATGTCCGTGGGTCTGGGAAGTTTGCTCTATGTGGGGACACCGTACGTGGGCGTGGCCCTTGTCGGCCAGATTGTACTGGGCATAGCTTGGGGCGTCGTCAACCCGCTCCACAACACCATCGTGCAAACGACGGCCCCGCTCGAGCAGCTCGGTCGCGTGAACTCGGTCATGGGTTTTGGCAACATGTTCGCCGGCGTGGCCCCGCTGGCGATTGCCCCGTGGCTGGCGGCGACGTTTGGCGTGCAGCAGACGCTCGTTGGTGCGGGCATGGTCGTGACAGCGGTTCCCGCGGCGTTGCTGCTGTTTGGACGCCGGCATTTTGATCGCGCCGCAAAGCAGTAAAAACCATCACAACGTTCGATGAAAACCGCGATTTTGCCGAATAACGTCGAATGTTGTGATGGTTTGCGCCCCGGGCCATGCCACCCTACGGGTCCGGCCACCACAAAAGGGGACAGGCACCTTTGTGGTGGTTTTTGCTTTGACAGGCCGCGCCTGCGCCTTGGTATACCATGTACGCCGTTCACGAATACACCCCACACCGCCGCACAACCCAGAAAGGCCCCCATGGACGCCACCTTCAGCCATATTAAAGCCGTACTCTGCGATATCGACGGTACGCTGCTCACGAGCCGGCACACGGTGTCTCCGCGCACCGTGGCGGCGATTCGCGCCCTGCGCGAGCGCGGCGTGCTCTTTGGCCTGTGCACCGGGCGCGACGCCCAGGCGACCGAGGCCATGTTTGGGCTCTGGGGTATCGAAGGCCTGGTAGACGTGCTGGTGGGCTGTGGCGGCGCCGAAGTCATCGATCGTGCGCACGGCATCAACGAGCTGAGCTACCCGCTACCGGGCGAGACCATTGCGCACATCTGCGAGCACATGGCGGACCTGCCGGCAACGCCCGTTTGCCCTCGGGACGGCGTGCTCTATGTGCCCGAGAGCAATGCATGCGTCGAGCATCTGTCGCGTGTCGACGGCGTGCCCTACAAGGTGGTCGACTTTGCCGAGTTTTTGCGCGAGCCGCAGACCAAGGTGATGTTTACCATGGCGCCCGAGGTGATGCCGCAGGTCATCGAACGGGCGTCGACGTTCGCCGACGATACCGTTAAGGCGGCGGCTCTGCAGACCACGCAGCGGCTCTACGAGTTCATGGATCCGCGCGTGTCTAACTCGCGCGGCCTTGTGCGCGTGGCGGAGCTCAACGGCATGGAGCTCCAGAACATCTGCGTGTTTGGCGATGCCGATAACGACACCTGCATGGTGGCCGACGCCGGCGTGGGCGTGGCCATGGCAAACGGCAGCGACGCCACCTGTGCCGCCGCCGACTTTGTAACCGCGAGCAACGACAAAGACGGCATCGCGATCTTTATCGAGGAGCATCTGCTGTAGCGCCGGGGGAGAATCACCACAAAGGGGGCAGGTACCTTTGTGGTGGCCTCAGGCGATTTGATACCGAAAATCTGCGTGCAAATTCAAATATAGCTGTCTGAACATCATGCTTCTAACCGCCGATGGGCTAAAGATATTCTCATCAGTTTGGAAGGATATTCCTTCCGGTTAATGACCTACTGCTCACGGTCGATTTTCGATCGTGAGCGGGATGTTTGCTCTTGAGCAAAAATTTGTGCAAATAAATCTAATGCCATTAAAAAAATGATGGCAACCAAAGTACCAGTAGAAACAAAAAATAAATAGCGAATAAACGAAGGTAAATCTGAGCAAATGTCAAGAGAATTGACAATTCGCTACAAAACTATCGGTATTTTTGCCCAGATGTTCAAACAATCGTTACAATATTCATTACTAAGTGTGCGCAATTACGGGTTGCGCAGATACGCTTGATAGTGAAAGAGCAAGATCGCGGTCTCTTGGGGAGGAGACATCGATGAAAGCAAATTCAGACAAATATAAGCAGAGTAATAAAGCGACACGCCGTGTACTGGCAGGCGTTTTGTGCGGAGCCTCCGTTTTGAGCCTGGTACTGTCGCTCGTCATGCCTCCGATTTCGCAGGCCATTGCCAACGATGCCCAGACGGTTCCTACCGAGAAGACTGTGACGGAGGATTCCTCAACTGAGTCTACTGATGTAGAAAACACCAACAACGTGGATACCGAAAAGCAGATTAGCGATGTCGGTGAGGGTGGCGAGACTGGCTCTTCAAATGGCGATGAGCAGGCTCAGACTGAGGATCAGCTCGAGGACGAGCTGCAGGTCGAAGATGGTAGCTCGTCGAATGACGACGCCGTAATGGCAGCTGCAGAAGGCGGGCAAACCAAAACGGCAGCTAATGAGACAGCTATTGCTAATGACCTGGATAGCAAGCTCAAGGCCGTTGGAGAGAATGAAATAGCCAGCTTTTACCTTACGATGGATGTTGAGTGCGGCTCAACAATTCAACTCGATAAGAGCGGTAGCAATATCACACTAAATCTAAACGGGCACAAGATTAAATATACGAATAAGAGAGATCCCCTGTTTAACATCACCGGTGGTGCGACACTGACTGTTGAGGATTTAGTTAAGGATTCTGTTAAGGATTCGGGGCAGGCGGAAAAACAGTCCGCAGGCTCTATACCATTGAACGATAATGGCCAGGACCTGCATAAAAATAATTACGGTAAGAAAGCCGTGCTGACCTGCGATGACAATGGCATTCCGACTTACCTCACCTACTACGTAACCAAATCGGTCACAAACGAAACGAGTACAACCGAGACTCTTAATGCGTATGGGGCCAACATCGCAGGTGCCATTGTGGCTTGTGACGGCACTAATAATTTGAAGCTAGTCAACCTCTACAACAACGGTCACTTCAACCTCGAGAGTGGCACACTCACGCAGAAGCAGGGCGTTCACGTCGGTAATCTGATCTATGCCGAGAACGGTTCAACTGTTACCATGAACGGCGGCTACATTTGCGGTGCCGATACGGGAGACTCGGGTGCTGGCGCCGGCATTAAGGTGTCAAATTGTAGTGGCAAACGGTCAACTTTTAAAATGACCAATGGTGTAATCGCCGGCAATACTGCTCCTAGCGGTGCTGGCGTTTTTGCAGAGGACTACGTTAATGCCTCCGATGCGAATAAAGATAACGAATCTACTAAGGGCAACCCTACAGTCGAGATGACTGGTGGCATAATTACCGGCAACTACACACGCGATTCTGTCGACGGCCTTGGCGGTGGCATCTTGGCTTCGGGCGGTAGTGTGACCGTTTCTGGTGGCTATATCACTAACAACAAATATGCTAAATTCTGCGGCACGGATGGCAACGGTGACCATGGCGGCGCTGGGCTTGCTGCCAAGAACGGCACCCGTGTCACTATTTCTGATGGTCAGATTACCGGCAACTACTCCGAGGAAGCCGGCGGCGGCGTTTACGTTACCGATGTCGAACGGAATGGCCAAACGTCTCGCTCAGGAATGGCGTGGCTGAATATCACGGGAGGAATTATTGCCTCTAACGTGAGCTACCGATCTGAAGGTGCCGGCATCCGAGTGGGCCAGATGGTTGACGCGATGATTAGCGGTACTGAAGACAATAAAGTCTATATCACTAACAATCACTGCATGTCTCGCTTTGACTGGGGTGGCGGCGGCATCTTTGTTCAGGGAAACTCAAACCAAGGCATGGAATATACTGCTGGTAGGCTATTCATATATAACTCGTACATTAGCGCCAATAAAGCTGGCGGCTACGGCGGCGGCGTTGCAGTCTGCCCTACGGGCAAGACGTTGGTAACGAACACTGAGGGCACGGCAATCTTTGGCAATAATGACGCTGGCCCGAGCGCGCAATATGACGAGAAGGACAATAACGGTAGACCCCATCTTTCGCGTGGCGGTAACGGTAAGAATGAAGATAAAGATGCATACGATTCGGAAAAGTTTCGGGAGAACGGTCATGCCGATTTCTTCCTTGCGGCAAAGGCTGGCCATCAGGAACCGCTTGCGGCAGTAATCGGTAAGATGCTCGGCGACGGAGACGCCGGGTATTCTGGAAGCAAAGAACTCAGTGAGGCTATCACTATCCCTGCCAATGGCGGCGTGAAGATTTATCGGAGCGTCGGTCTGACTTCGGGTGTCACAGCTGGAAGTAATGAAGCGAATAATGCGCAGAAAGCAGCCAGAACTTTCATCACGGGCAACTATTCCTGGGACCATGGTGGCGGCATCATGTCGAATGGCGACTTGTACCTAGGCGTGCCTGCGGATACGTACGTCTACCCGAGCCTTAAGCTGAAGGCGACCAAGCAGTTGGCCGGCCGTGAGCTTAAGGCTGGGGATTTCACCTTTACGGTCTACCGCAAGGATTCGGGCGATCCTATCGCTCGCGGGGTATTCAATCCTGACGCTTGCACCGAGGTTGGAACTGCGAGTAATGATGCAAGTGGCATCATCAAGTTTGACCTTGGTGAGCAGTTCACAGCGAACGGTACGACTGGCACGATTACATACTATTTGGTTGAAAATGCTGGCACTGATTCCGACATCACGTACGACCCGGCCGTGTACGAGATTACGGTTGAACTCGAAGAAGGCAAGAAAGATGTGCTCATGTCTGTTCCGATTCGGGATAATGCGACCGTGACCAAAGAGCTTGCAGTCCATAACTACACGATCAAAAAATTGAGTTGGACTAAACACTCCGGAGATTCAACTAACTCGCTGAGCGATCTGCAAAAGGACGAACAAGGCTATTATTCGATTGACGGCCCCGGCGGGGGAAAGACCTTCACCAACACGTACACTCCGTACGCCTCCAGCGGCTTCTGGACTCCTAAGGCGACTAAGGTCGTTGAGGGCGGCGAGATGAAGGAGTTTACGCTTCAGCTTGCAACCGACGAGGACTTCTCGAAGATCGTTGAGAGTAAGTCGACCCAGCCTGGCGCCGATAAGTCCCAGACTCTGAGCTTCAGCAAGATCGAGTACGCGCTCAATCAGCTCGACAAACTCGAGTCTGACTCTACTGGTCGGGGTGCAAGCAAGACCTTTACCTATTACGTTCGCGAACAGCAGCCGACCACACTGCTCACGAACTACAAATACGATAAGTCGGTCTACAAGATCACGGTCACGGCAACTGATCAGTCTGATAAGACGATCA
>CABSYS010000108.1:0-5822 GCA_902482045.1 uncultured Collinsella sp. | reverse complement strand
TCGCGTACGCCGCCGGTCTCGTAGCTTGAGTGCATGGCCAGCTGCGGCAGGCCCACGTCTACGGCATGCATGCTCACCTGCATGTTCGACAAGTTGCCGAGCGTGGAGCCACCCGCCATATCGCTCTTGTTGGCGAAGGCCTGCGTGGGCACGTCGGCGTCATCGCAAATAGCCTGGAACACCGCGCGGCTAAAGGCATCGGTGCAGTAGTGCTGGTTGGCAGCTTCCTTGATAACGATGCCGCCGTTGAGCACAACCTGGTTGCGTGCATCGCACTTCTCGGCGTGGTTGGGGTGCACGGCATGTGCATTGTCGCAGCTCACGAGCATCGAGGCGGCAAGCGCACGGTGGTACGACTCGTCGTCAAAGCCCAGCGATCCGTTGATGCGGCGCAGCGCGTCGGCCAAGAACGTCGACATGGCGCCCTGCTTGGTCTCGGAGCCAACCTCCTCGTTATCGAAGCAGCAGAAGACCGAGACGTCGTGCGCGTTCTCGGCGCCCAAAAATGCCTGTAGCGAGGTATAGGCGCAGGCCAGGTCGTCAAGCTTGGGCGTCGAGATAAACTCGTCGGCCCAGCCCCAAATGCGCGCATCCTGACGATTGACCAGGAACAGATCGCGGCCCAAAATTTGTTCGGGCTCAACATCCAGCTCTTCGGCGATCAGGGCATCAAAGTCGCCCTGCTTAAGCTCGCCGGCACTGATGAGCGGGCACAGGTCGACAGCTCGGTTGGGAGCAAAGCCCTCGTTGACGCCACGGTTCATATGGATAGCAAGGCTCGGGATAATAGCGACCTCGCGCTCGGTGGCAAGCAGGCGGCTCTCAATACGGTCGCCCTCGCGCACCAGCACGCGGCCCGCGAGCGCCAGCGGGCGATCGAACCAGGTGTAGTCAATCATGCCGCCGTAGGCCTCGGTGTTCAGGCGCAGCGTCTCGCCCGCGCCGTCGAGCTCGGGCACGGCCTTAACCTTAAACGTCGGCGAGTCGCTGTGCGACGCCGTCAGCTGAAAATGATAGTCGCCGGCAACGCCGTCCTCGCCCCACGTCGCGGCCAGGTCCTCGCCCACCTTAAAGGCGATGACACTCGAGGTATTGCGCTGCGTGTAATAACGCCCGCCCGGCTCGATATCCCATGCCGCGTTCTCGGGCAGGTAGGTAAAGCCCGCCTCGTCGAGCTCGGCCATAATGGTCGCCGCCGTATGGAACATGCTGGGACATGCCTCGATAAAGTCGATAAGGTCGTTGGCGGCCTCGATATCGTCGGCCGTCACGTGCACGCGCTCGGGCGCTTCCTGATCCGTCATGCTCTCCCCTTTCGCTGGGTTGATGGTCCCCTCCAGCATACCCCGCCACGCCAGCGCCGCACTCTTCATTCCGTGCTTAATTCCACGCCGCTCACCAAGTTGAACCATCATGCCCGCGCTCCTTTTGCGACAATTGCGCTAACAGGACGAGAGGAGCCGTCATGAAGCCACGTAACATTGCCATCGCCTGCGGTGTCGCGGGAGTCACCGTCGGCCTTGCCGCTGCCACCGGCATCGTTTACCGCAAGCAAATCAAGTCCGCAGCGTCGCTCAAACGCTTGACCGGCCACGCGGATGGCTATGACCTGTACGCGATCGACATCGCCTACGACTACGACCTCGACTGCATCATCGCCGCCGATGTGCGCGACGACCAGGCCTACATCGATGCTGTGGTGGCACAGGTGTTGCCCGGCGTGCCAGCACATGTCCAGGCGCCCCAGTTTGCCTGCAGCGCTTTTGTCGCCGTAGATGCCGAAGGCCGCGTGCGCACCGGTCGCAATTACGACTTCAAGGACGACACCTCGGCGCTGCTGGTGCGCAATCACCCACGCGGCGGCTATGCCTCCATCGGGTTTACCGCCCTTAACAACCTGGGCGATAACACTCCGCTTGACTCCGTCGCCGGACGCGCCGCCGCACTCATGGGCCCGTTTGCCCAGCTCGACGGTGTTAACGAACGCGGCGTGTCCATTGCCGTACTCACCCTGGATTCCAAACCCTGTGACCAGGACACGCAGCGCCCCGTCATCAATACCTCGCTCGCCATCCGCCTGGTGCTCGACCGTGCCGCCACCACGCAAGAAGCTGTCGACCTGCTTTCCGCCTACGACATGCACGCCATGGCAGGACGCGATTACCACTTCTTTATCAACGACGCCGCCGGTGACGCGCGGGTGGTGGAGTGGGATCCGCGCGACCCCGACCGTGCATGCAAAGTGACTCCTGTACGCCAGGTTACGAACTTCTATGCCTGCTATGGTGACGAAGTGCTGCCCAACCAAAAGAATGGCGAGCTGGGCCATGGTAAAGAGCGCGCCGTCGCAATCGCCGATGTCCTTGACGCCCATGTCGGTGCCCAGGACGAGGCAGTCGCTTGGAAGGCCCTACGCGCTGCGGCGCAAGAGCCCAATCCGGAAGACATCACCAGCAACACGCAATGGTCGGTCGTCTTTGACAATACCGAACCCGCTGCCGCTATTACGCTGCGCCGCCACTGGGGCGACGTCGATGCCTTCGCGCTGTAAGGCGCTGGCACCGTCGTCCTTACGCTCGCCTGACGTTGCTTACATTTCCATACGCTTGAGCTAACACGTTTTACCCCCGCATCAACAGTGTGCGGGGGTAAACTTATGCGCATGTTATAACTTGCCCGGAAGGATTCACCATGCTTAGGATCGGTCTTCTTACTAGTGGCGGCGACTGCCAGGCGCTCAACGCCACCATGCGCGGCATTGTCAAAACGCTTATGACCAATAGCGAAGAGCCTATCGAGATTTATGGCTTTGAGGACGGCTATCAGGGCCTTATCTACAGCAGGTTCCGCGTCATGACGCCCGCCGATTTTAGCGGCATCCTCACCCGCGGCGGCACTATTCTGGGCACGAGCCGCACGCCGTTCAAGCGCCTGAACATTCCCGAGGCCGACGGCGTCGAGAAGGTGCCCGCGATGGTCCACACCTATCACAAGTTGCAGCTCGACTGCCTGTTTATGCTGGGCGGCAACGGCTCCACCAAGACCGCCAACCGCCTGCGCGAAGAGGGCCTCAACGTTATCGCTCTGCCCAAGACCATCGATAACGACACCTGGGGCACCGAGCTGACGTTTGGCTTTACGAGCGCCATCGACGTCGCCACCAAGTGCATCGACGACATCCACACCACCGCTTCGAGCCATGGGCGCGTATTCGTTATCGAGATCATGGGCCACAAGGTTGGCTGGATCCCGCTGTATGCCGGCGTCGCGGGCGGCGCGGACGTCATCCTGATTCCCGAGATCCCCTACGACATGGACCAGGTCATCAAGACCATCGAGCATCGCATGGAAACCGGCAGCCGCTTTACCATCGTGGCCGTCGCCGAGGGCGCCATCTCCAAGGAGGACGCGGCGCTGTCCAAGAAGGAGTACAAGAAGAAGCTCGCTGAGCGCACGAGCCCGTCGATCGTCTACGACATCGCCAAGGAGATCGAGGCCAAGACCGGTCGCGAGACCCGCGTCGCCATCCCCGGTCACACGCAGCGCGGTGGCCAGCCCGACGCTCAGGACCGCATCTTTGCGACCCAGTGTGGCGTCGAGGCGGCGCTGGGCTGCCTGCGCGGCGAGTTTGGCTACATGATCGCCCTGCGCGACGGCAAGATGTGCCACATGCCGCTCGAGGAGGTCGCCGGCAAGCTCAAGTATGTCGACCCCCAGAGCGATCTGGTGCGCGAGGCCAAGGCGCTGGGCATCAGCTTCGGCGACGAATAGCCTCGGCCGAAACTGCTCTCATCGGAGGCCCCAGGGCTTACCTCCCAAATCGTCCTCGGACATGTCAGGACCCCGCCGTGCGCTTCGCGCGGCGGGGTCCTTCCGTCCTGCGGAAAGATTTGGGAGGTAAGCCCTGGGGCCTCCTGCGGCAACTAGGGAGGCCGAGGCTATTCGTCTTCTTGCTGCGGGTGCGTGGGCTGAGATTTTGGGATGTTGCAGGCTCTTAGCTGAGAGTAGCACTGACATTTGTCCTGAAATGGCTGGTCGTTAGGGGTTGCTACTGGTAGTTGCGGTAGGGTTGGAGCAGATTCTAACTAGAAATGGTGGTCGCTACCGGCTGTTCTCGGCATACTCGGCTCATTCGATTACAGTCACCACATGAAAGGAACTGCCATGGATCTTGCGATGGCGCAGCGGCTCGTTGATCGCCGCAAGGCTGCCGGGCTTTCTCAGGAGGCGCTTGCCGCCCAGCTGGGTGTGAGTCGTCAGGCTGTCAGTAAATGGGAACGCAGCGAGTCCTCACCCGATACCGATAACCTCATTGCGCTCGCCGCGCTATATGGCGTGTCGCTGGATGAGTTGTTGTATGGGGAAGCGGCTAGTGATGCCGATGGCTCAGAGGACGGCAGCACCGAAACGGTGGATGAGGCTAAAGAGGCCGAAGATTCTGCCGAGCACGCCGATTGCGGCGACAAACCACTTGTCGATATTTCCCTCGCGCGCGGCATCCATGTCATTGATCCCAATAAAGGCGAGGAAGTCCGTGTTGGCTGGAACGGCATCCATGTGACCAACGAGCGCAAGGGCGAAGAGGTGCATGTGGGGCCGGGCGGCGTGCATGTCGATACGCTTGAGGACGATGGACATAGCGTGCATACCAATGACGACGGCACCGTCACCATCGACGGCGAGACGTTTTCCAGCTGGAAGGAAGCACACGACAAGCTCGACCATCATGGCAAGCATTTCCACACCAAGGTCGGACGTACATGGAACAAATTCCCCTTCCCCGCGCTTGTCGCCCTCGCCTATCTGGTGCTCGGCATTGTCTACGGCACATGGGGCATGGGGCTCTTGCTCGTCTTTCTGGTTCCCGTCTACTACGCGATTGGTGACTTTATCGATCGACGCCATTTGTCAAAGCTCATTGAATGCGTCTATCTAGCAGCCGCCATTGCATGGTTTCTCTATATGTGGCTTTGCCTGGGGCAGCCCCATCCAGCTTGGGCCATCCTCATCACGATTCCCGTCATAAAGGCGCTCATGCGCTGGTGCCGCAAACAATGGAAGCAGCGCAAACAGGCCTAAACCGCCCTAACCCGCCAGCACCACTCATCCGACACCACCCGCCCCTTCCAAGTTGTGGTGGAATAGGGACTGTTTTGAGGCTCCCAAGCACCAAACAGTCCGTATATCACCGCAACTAACAAACAATTGGGTCAGTTCCGGCACGGAGATAAGCATTGAGCTGACCGCGCGCCAAGAAAAGGGCCTGTTTACTACGTTTAGCCCGAAGGGGCCAACCATGACCGCCTTTTTCGAAAATCGACAGGCCTTCTACCTGCGGTTTTATTTTTCGTTTTCCCGACATGGTTGAGGGTATCCAATTAAACGTAGTGGATAGGCCCGTTTTGTGGCATACGACCCATTCAAGCCCAATCTCAAAGGCTAAAGAGAGCCTCTCATCCATGCCTGCGAGAGAAAGCCAAATAGAATGAAAGGCAAATGGAAAGCCCGTTTGACGAGCGGAGGACATATGCGCGACGTAGCCGAAAGCGACTGGAAGCTGTTTAAGAAAATGCTTCCCCAATGGCAAGAACGTTATATGGAAAAGCTCATCGGCCAGTACGTTGAGATGCTGAACGGCGACAGCGAAGCGTCCAGTAGATTTTGGGCACTGGAAGAGCGCCTCAATAGAGACAAGCTGTCCTCAGGCGTAATTGCAAACGACATTCGCCGCAGCACAATGCACCGCGAGATAGCCAATTTGCTTATCGACAGCGTGATCACCCTTGACGACCTTGACGGTTTTACCGAGGACATTAAGAGCT
>CABSYS010000107.1:0-5846 GCA_902482045.1 uncultured Collinsella sp. | reverse complement strand
GGCAGCGTCAGATGTGTATAAGAGACAGGCTCTACATCGTCCTGTCCTTCCTGATCCCGTCCTCCTCCGGCATGGCGACGGTCTCCATCCCGATTCTGGGCGGCCTGGCCCACCAGCTGAACTTCTCGGTGGAGACCATGGTCATGATCTACTCCGCCGGCAACGGCCTCGTGAACCTGTTC
Source organism: uncultured Collinsella sp. (assembly GCA_902482045.1). Taxonomy (GTDB): domain Bacteria; phylum Actinomycetota; class Coriobacteriia; order Coriobacteriales; family Coriobacteriaceae; genus Collinsella. The sequence goes on along the minus strand of CABSYS010000107.1, from coordinate 5,664 downwards.
ACCCCGACCTCCGGCGCCATCATGGGCGGTCTCGCCCTGGCTAAGATCGAGTGGACGACCTGGCTCAAGTTTGCCCTTAAGCTCATCGTCGCGCTCTCCGTCGTCTGCGCCATCATCCTGACCGTCGCCTGCGTGTTGCTCTAAGTACCCAACGGGTACCCCACGGAAACCTTGACGATCCTGTAAAGGATCATCTGGTCATCGTCTGTCCGGTGGGGTCAACCCACCGGTAGACTCCTACCTTTAGCCCCCTCCCGTTCCGTGCGCGGGAGGGGGCACTCTCATGTTGCGCGGTTCTACGAACCGCGCAACCAGTCGACGCTGCGCGCCGCCCAGGACGACAATTTGTCATTCAAAAGGCAAGACATGACCAAAAGGTCTATGCCTTGCCTTTTTCATGCCAACTTGTACGTTCTGGACGTCGCTCGCTGACTTATGCTCAACCTGCGACGTTTCTGTTGTTGGTGCAAAGGGATCAGGTTACTTTGCGCCAAAAGGGGAAGTTGCGGTGGAATAGTTCCTGTTTGGCCGTCTTGAGGGGTTAAACGGGAACTATTTCACCGCAACTTATCGATGACGTGTTTGGTTGATGCCCGTTGGCTGCTTGGGTGTTGGGGAGGGCCTGCTCCGTTATAATCGCCTAGAACACTAAATGGAAACGGGACGGGAGCCATACATGCGCCAGGGTTTCGACAACGCGAAGTATATCGAGCTGCAGGCCGCTCATATTAAGGAGCGCATCTCGCAGTTTGGCGGCAAACTCTATTTGGAGTTTGGCGGCAAGCTGTTTGACGACTATCACGCGAGCCGCGTGCTGCCGGGTTTTGAGCCGGACAGCAAGTTTCGCATGCTCAAGAGCATAGCCGACGACGTTGAGGTCATCATCGCCATTAACGCGAACCACATCGAGAAGAACAAGGCTCGCGGTGACCTGGGCATTACCTATGACGAGGACGTTTTGCGCCTGGTCGACCTGTTCCGCGGCAACGGTTTTGCTGTCGCGGCCGTGGTTATCACCCAGTACGCCGGCCAGCCCGCCGCCGATGTGTTCCGCAATCGCCTGAACGCGCTCGGCATTCCCGCCAAGTTGCACTATCCCATCGAGGGCTATCCGCACGACGTCGACCTGATCGTGTCCGACGACGGCTATGGCAAGAACGAGTTTGTCGAGACCACCCGTCCGCTCGTCGTGGTCACCGCGCCGGGTCCTGGCTCGGGCAAGCTCGCCACCTGCCTGTCTCAGCTCTATCACGAGCACAAGCACGGCACCGCCGCCGGCTATGCCAAGTTCGAGACTTTCCCGGTCTGGAATCTGCCCCTCACGCATCCGGTCAACATCGCCTATGAGGCCGCCACGGCCGACCTTGACGATGCCAATATCATCGACTCCTTCCACTTGGAGGCCTATAACAAGACTACGGTTAACTACAACCGCGACGTCGAGGCCTTCCCGGTGGTCCGTGCCCTGATGGAAAAGATCCTGGGCAAGAGCCCCTACCAGAGCCCCACGGACATGGGCGTCAATATGGTCGGTTTTGCCATTACCGATGACGATGCCTGCCGCGACGCTTCCAAGATGGAGATCGTCCGCCGCTACTTTACCGCGGTCGAAAATGTGCGCCGTACCGGCGTGGGCGATGAGCAAGTCGACCGTCTCAAGATTATTATGAAGAAGGCCGGTATCGACAAGAACTACTCGCCGGCGCGCTCGGCCGCCCTTACCAGGGAGCAGCTGACGGGTGGCCCCGTAGGCGCCATGGTCATGCCCGACGGCTCCGTGGTGACCGGCAAGACTTCCACGCGCCTGGGCGCCGCGAGCTCGCTCATCATGAACGCACTTAAGCATGTCTCGGGCGTTGACCTTGAGCTCGAGGTCATCAGCGATGAGGCGATCGAGCCTATCAGCAAGCTCAAGACGCATTTCCTGGGTAGCAAGAACCCGCGCCTGCACACCGACGAGACGCTTATGGCGCTCTCGATCACCTCGGCAACGAGCGAGACGGCGGCCCGCGTCCTTTCGGGTCTGGAGCAGCTGCGCGGGTGCGATGCCTTCTTTAGCGTGATCATCTCGCCGACGGACGAGACGGTGTTGCGCAAGCTGGGCATCAACGTGTGCTGCGAGCCCAAGTTCGAGCGCCGTGGTTTCTTCCACCGCTAAGCCTGGATTAATTGGTCTGAAAGGGGCGCATCAGGTATGCATTCGGTGTGCCCCTTTTATCAACAAAGCTACCGTTTAACCTAAAAATAGCCCGTTTACCTGCCTATAAGCGATTTGGGCGGTATACAATAACCCTAACTGTTTCATCCTTTTGCGGGGATGCCGCATGATGGATGTTGCCGGCCATCATGGGGTGTGCCGGTCGCGCACGGTGCAGGTGATGCCCGTGCTCGGTTTGAGGAGGCTGCCATGGCTGGCAAGGGTCGTGCGAGTGTCAACGATATGAAGCGTGTCGAGGTGCAGGTGCTGATGGAGATCGCACAGCTGTCCGAAGACAACGGCGGATTTTATGGCTTTTCGCGCAAGACGCTTGCCGAGCGTGTGGGGGTGTCTCCGTATCGCGCCCGCGCGGCAATTGAGCGCTTGGAATCCGAAGACATCATCGAGGTCGTCTCGCGCTACAGCGACGACGGCGGCCAGCTCGCAAATGGTATTTGTCTCACGGAGCGTGGCGAGTGGTATCTAGAGGGCATCCGTGCCGGTATGCTTGTGCAGGACTTGATCAAGGACGAAGTCGCCGATCGATAACAGCGTGCATTCATAGTGGAAGCGACGCCGCCTGGGCAACTGGGCGGCGTTTTGTTTCGAGATGGAGAAATGCGATTGCGCGTAAGAAAAATTGTGTGCGGCGCGCGTCGCGAGTATTACAATGAAGACCCGTAAGATGTGTATGGACAACTTCTACGGGAAGCGCAGGTAACTCAATATGACCAAGCATGTGTTCGTGACCGGCGGCGTGGTTTCGTCTCTGGGCAAGGGTATTACCGCGGCCTCGCTGGGCCGTCTGCTCAAGTCGCGCGGCTACAAGGTAACGATGCAAAAGGCCGACCCGTATCTGAACGTCGACCCCGGCACCATGAGCCCGTTCCAGCATGGCGAGGTCTTTGTGACCGAGGACGGCTACGAGTCCGATCTGGACCTGGGCCACTACGAGCGCTTTATTGATGAGAACCTGACCCGCGATTCCAACTTTACGACTGGTGCCATCTATAAGAGCCTGATCGCCCGTGAACGTCGCGGTGACTTTTTGGGCGGCACCGTGCAGGTGATTCCGCACGTCACGAACGCCATTAAGGATAAGTTCCGTCGTATTGAGGAGCAGACCGGCTCCGACGTGGTCATCACTGAGTTGGGCGGCACCATCGGTGACATCGAGTCGCAGCCGTTTGTCGAGGCCATCCGCCAGTATCGCAAGGAGGCCGGCCCCGAGAACGTCTGCTACATCCACGTGTCGCTCGTTCCCTATATCGCCGCCGCCCACGAGGTCAAGACCAAGCCGACGCAGCACTCCGTCAAGGAGCTCCGCAGCTTTGGTATCCAGCCCGATATTATCGTTCTGCGCTCCGATCACCATATCGACGATGCCATCCGCGGCAAGATCGCAAGCTTCTGCGACGTCGACACCGACTGCGTCTTTACCAACGAGGACTGCGCGAGCATCTACGATGTTCCGCAGCTGCTCGCCGAGCAGGACTTTGACCTGCGCATTTGCGAGCGTCTGGGTCTGGACCCGCGTGAGCGCGACATGAGTCAGTGGAACGAGTTCCTGCGCAAGCAGAACCATGCCAACCAGCACGCCGACAAGGTGAAGATCGCCGTCGTGGGCAAGTATACGCAGCTGCCCGATGCCTACCTGTCGGTTATCGAGGCCCTGCACCACGCGGGCGTGTTCTACGATCGCCACGTTGACGTGCAGCTGGTCGATGGCGAGAGCCTCGATGAGCAGAACGTCTCCGAGGTCCTGGGTGACGCCTCGGGCATCTTGGTCCCTGGCGGCTTTGGCAAGCGCGCCCTGGAGGGCAAGATCCTCGCGGCCGAGTTTGCCCGCGAGCACAAGATTCCGTATCTGGGCATTTGCCTGGGTATGCAGGTGGCCGTGTGCGAATTTGCTCGCAACGTGGTCGGCCTTGCCGGCGCCAGCTCTTCCGAGTTCGATCCGGACGGCCCGTATAGTGTCATCGACCTGATGAGCTCGCAGGAGGACGTGACCGAGAAGGGCGGCACCATGCGCCTGGGCGCCTATCCGTGCAAGCTCGCCGCCGATACCCTCGCGCGCGAGGCATACGGCGAGGAGCTCGTCTACGAGCGTCACCGTCACCGTTTTGAGTTCAACAACGCCTTCCGTGACCAGCTCGAGGACGCCGGTCTGGTTATCTCGGGTCTTTCGCCCGACGAGCGTCTGGTCGAGATGGTCGAGCTGCCGCGCGACGTACATCCGTGGTATGTGGCCACCCAGGCTCATCCCGAGTTCAAGAGCCGCCCGACCAACCCGCAGCCGCTGTTCCGCGAGTTCGTACGCGCCTCGATCGCCCAGCATGAGGGCGTCGATCGCTTGCAGGTGACGCCCAAGAACCTCGCTACGGACTAAGGGTGCCGGCGAATAAGGAACATACCGAAGCTACTCCCTCGTCGCTCGCCGTGGCGGCGGGGGAGTATCTCGATTACCTCGCGGTCGAGCGGGGCTTGGCGCGCAACACGATTGCGGCCTACCGTCGTGACCTGACGACGTACTGCGCCTATCTGGAGCGGGCTGACATTGCGTCTTTTAAAGAGGTGACCCGTCAGGTCGTGGAGGGCTTTGTTGCCGATCGCCGCGACGGAGGCTATTCCGACGCCTCGGTGGAGCGCGCGCTTGCTGCCGTGAAGGGCCTGCATGCCTTTTTGGTGCGCGATGGGGCCGTGGCCCAAAACCCGACGGCGGCGTTGCGCCTGCCCAAAAAGGCAGATCGCCTGCCGGAATACCTTTCGGTGGAGGACGTCTCGGCACTGCTCGATCAAGACTTTCCCGAGGGCGAGATGGGACTGCGCGATCACGCCATCTTGGAAGTGCTTTACGGTTGCGGCTTGCGCGTGAGTGAGCTGGTTGGGCTCGATGTGGGCGATATCCATATCGATGACGGGTTTGTCCTGGTGCGCGGTAAGGGCTCCAAGGAGCGTCTGGCCCCGTTGGTGGGAAGCGCGGCGCGTGCCCTGACACGCTATATAGGTGACGGGCGCACTCTCCTGGCCGCCCATGCTCACGGGACGGAGACCTCGGCGGTCTTTTTAAATAAGAACGGACGTCGCCTGTCGCGCCAGGCCGTGCATGCGATATGCGAGCGGTATGGGCGCCAGGTGGGGCTGGTTGGGCTCCATCCCCACACCCTGCGCCACTCCTTTGCCACCCACATGCTCGCGGGCGGTGCCGACCTGCGTGTGCTGCAGGAGATTTTGGGCCATGCCGATATTTCGACCACGCAGGTCTACACGCATGTCGACCGCACGCAACTGACCGAGGTCTATCTGGCGGCGCATCCGTTGGCACATCGCTAGCACCTCGCTGACCTGCATATTTATAAATATTAAAGGGGACGGGCCCCAGATTGCCGAGACGCACTTTTGCGCGCATGGGCAATCTGGGGCCCACCCCATTTTTCGCCAGACACCGACGCGGTGGTGGGCCGTGT
>CABSYS010000106.1:0-5848 GCA_902482045.1 uncultured Collinsella sp. | reverse complement strand
GCTTCGTTTCCCGGTACACGATGTCGAGCCGCAACACGCTGAGCGATCTCGCCATACGTAACGACCTCGCCACGCGGGATAGAAAGCAGCTCGTACCAAACTTCACGCTGAAACGCCGTACCAATCATATGCAACGGCGGCGTAAACCGAGGCTCCTGCCCCGCAAAATAAGCATTCAGCCAAGCCCAAGAACGCTCAAGCACCGAAGAAGCCGCGCCATTTGCCGGACTCACCGAAGACATCCCACCGGTACCAGAAACCGCATCGGCGCCTTCAACATGTTCGGGATCTTCTTTGAGAAGCGTGGAGCCAAAGTGCTCCTGCCCCTCAAACCAAAGCCCCGTCAAACCGCGGCCATCAGCGGCAAGCAGGATTTCGCCCAAAGGCGAAGCAAACGTCGTCGTGACCACCAGCGGCTCCTTTCAAAACTCCGCAACATAATACCGCGAATTGTGCAGACAACCCCACAGATACGTCTGGGCGGGCTCGCAATTGCTTAAGCGAGGCTGTTTTCCCCAATCAAGCGAAGAAGACGCAGGGCTTCGACGCCAGAGAGGTACCTCTATCAGCTGAGCTCTAATACTTTCCCGAGAAGTGAACGAGTAAAAACGAAGCCCCGGAGCATCCACACCTTTAGCCCAAAAAACCGCAGGATTCACGCTGTAAAACCGCAGGAAATAGCGGTCAAAATATGCCAATGCTTCGGGGGTCCAAATAAGCTCGTTCACTTCACGGGAAAGTATTAGACCCCGATTCACCCCAACCCCAAAGTCGCCCCAGGCAGCAGGCGCGACAGCGCCGCGGCTGCCGTCACGGCCCCGCAGTCACCCCAGGCAGCAAGCGCAACGCGCCGCAGCTGCCGGCCGCGCCCCACAGTCCCCCCAAGGCGGCAGGCGCAAAGCGCCGAGGCCGCCGCCGGGACCAGGGCCCGCAACAACCACGCGCCCCTGCATCAGCCCAGCGGCCCCAACCAACAACGACCCCATCGCAGACCGCTTGCAGCAGCGTCACCGCAGGCGGGGGCCGGGCTTGGTTTTCAGAACACTCCGCAGACCAGTGTGGCGCCTTGTCCGCGGCTCCGAAGGAGCAGGACAAGGCGCCACACATGGTCGAGGACGTTCTGAAAACCAAGCCCGGCCCCCGCCGGACAGGTCACACTACTCGCAGAGCAGCTTAGCGATCTGGACGGCGTTGGTTGCCGCGCCCTTACGGATTTGGTCGCCGCAGCACCAGAAGGTGATACCGCGCGCGGCCTCGGGGTTCGAGATGTCGCGACGCACGCGGCCGACCCAAATCAGGTCCTGGTCGGACGTATCCATCGGCATGGGGAAGCGGTCGTGTGCATCCTCGGCAGCCATATCGTCAACCAGCTTGACGCCGGGAGCGGAAGCCAGCGCGGCACGGGCCTCCTCGACCGTAATATCGCGCTCAAACTCGAGCGTAATGCTCTCGGAGTGCGAACGCAGCACGGGCACGCGCACGCAGGTGCAGTTCACGCGCAGCTCGGGCAGGTGCATAATCTTGCGGCCCTCGTTCTGCAGCTTCATCTCCTCGGAGGTAAAGCCTTCCTCCTTGACGCCGCCGATCTGCGGAATCAGGTTGCTCGCCAGCTGGGCGGCAAACGCGCGCGGCTCGGGAATCTCCTCGCCGCGGCCCAGGGCGGCCAGCTGAGCCTCGAGCTCGGCCATACCGGGAGCGCCGGCACCCGAAGCCGCCTGATACGTCGAAACGATCATGCGCTTCACGCCGGCGAGCTGATGCAGCGGCCACGTGGGCACCAGGCCGATAATGGTCGCGCAGTTGGGGTTGGCGATAAGGCCGTGATGCCACTTGATATCGTCGGCATTGATCTCGGGCACGACCAGCGGCACCTCGGGATCCATGCGGAAGGCATGGCTGTTGTCGACCACGACGGCACCGCGCTTGACGGCCTCGGGCAGCAGCTCCTTGGCGATATCGTCGCCGGCGGCGCCAAGCACGATGTCGCAGCCCTCAAAGGCCTCGGGGCAAGCTTCCTCAATCACAATCTGCTCGCCACAGAACTCGACGGTCTTGCCCGCAGAGCGCGCGCTCGCCAGCAGCTTGAGCTTACCGACCGGAAACTCCTGCTCGTTGAGGCACTCGAGCATCTGGGTGCCCACGGCTCCCGTCGCGCCCAAAATAGCAACCGTGTACTGTTTCATGCTTCCCCCTTTAAAGGTTTTGGCTTTTGCCCGCACGCCGAGCAGGCCGATTATTGTTGCCAGTGTATACAAGAACGGGGCAGGCACGAAACCCGCCCCGTCGAAACGAAACCGAAACGAAACGCCCCGCCGTAGATTTTTGAAACATGACCCAAAAATCTACCGTGCAGTCGCTACTTTTTGAGCGCAGCCAGAGCGGGATTGACCGGCGCGGGAGCCTCCAAGTCGGAGACCTTCACAATGCCATTCTCGTCGGAGAAAGCACGGTAGATGGTCTGAATCGCCAGGTCGAAGTCCTTCTCCTCGACACCGATAATGATGTTGATCTCGTCACAGCTCTGCGAGATCATGCGCACACTCACGCCGGCCTGGCCAAGCATACCAAACAGATGGCCCGAGATACCTGCGCGGCCGCGCAGGTTACGGCCGACGGTAGCGATGAGCGCCAGGCCCTCGACAACCTCGATCTCGAGCGGCTCTACCTCCTGTTGAATGTCGCCCACAAGCGAGTACAGCGAATCGTGCACATCCTTCTCCTGCACCACGGCGCCAAAGCGGTCGACGCCGGTGGGCATGTGCTCGACGGAAACGTCATAGCGCTCGAAGACCGAAAGTGCGCGGCGCATAAAGCCGACGCGAGGCTTGGTGCGGTCGCGGGCGACGTTGATGGCGACAAAGCCGCGCTTGCCGGTCACGCCGGTAATGATGGGCTCCGCCTCGCCCTCATCAGCCGTCTCGCTAATGATGGTGCCGGGGTCCTGCGGCGCATTGGTGTTCTTGATGACCAGCGGAATGCCGGCCTCGCGCACGGGGAACACAGCCTCCTCGTGCAGGACGCTTGCACCCATGTAAGAAAGCTCGCGCAGCTCCTCGTAGGTAACGCGCGCAATGGGCTGAGCCTCGGGAACAATACGCGGATCGGCAGAATAGAAGCCCGAGACGTCGGTCCAGTTCTCGTACAGGTCGGCGCCCAGGCACTTGGCCAAAATCGAGCCGGAAATATCGCCGCCGCCACGGTCGAGCAGCTTGATCTGGCCCTCACGCGTCGCGCCGTAGAAACCGGGCATAACAAAGCCGCCCTGTTGACCGTACTCCTGCACCAGCTCGGAGGTGCGATTCATGCTGAGCGTACCGTCGTGATGGAACGCCACAACCGTCGCGGCGTCCAAGAACGGCAGGCCTAGGTACTCTGCCATCAGGCGAGCGGTGAAGTACTCGCCACGGCTCACGAGCTCCTCGGTAGAGTAGCCGCCCGAGCGGGCGCGCTCGGCAAAGGCCGCGAACTCCTCGCGGATGGGATAGGTGAGCTCCAACTCGTCAGCGATATCAAAATAGCGCTGGCCGATGTCCTCGAGTAGTTCCTCGCACGACACGTGATACTTAACGTGCGCGTTAACCAGGTAGAGCAGGTCGGTTACCTTAGTGTCGCCCTTAAAGCGGCGGCCGCAGGCGGAAACCACCACAAAACGGCGGGCAGGGTCGGCATCGACGATGGCCTTGATCTTCTTGAAGTGTTCGGCGTCGGCGACCGACGAGCCGCCAAACTTGGCAATCTTAATCATGGGCTTGAGGTTACCTTTCTAAAAGCCTCTGCAAACCTGTTTTGCGCGCTCTGATACCATGGTTTCACCGATTGGGTCCAAGGCATCCGAGGAGCAGTGTTATATGGGAACTTATCATAGTACACGAGGACGCACTTTATCGTGCTCAAGTAAGGTGGCAATCCGCACCGGCATCGCTCCCGACGGGGGTTTGTTTGTCTCGGACGAGCTCGGCACCCAGCAGGTCGATATCAGCTCGCTTGCAGATAAATCGTACTTTGAAATCGCTCAAGATGTGTTGGGAATGTTACTGAATGATTACACGGCCGAAGAAATTTCGGCGTGTGTCGACGAGGCATACCGCGGCACGTTCACGAGTGAAGAGGTTACGCCGCTCGTCAAACTCGACGCTGCGCCGGGCGCTGACGCCCCTCAGACCTATGTGATGGAGCTCTTTGGCGGCCCCACGAGCGCCTTTAAGGACGTCGCCCTGCAGATGCTCCCCCGTCTGATGGCCCGCACTTCTGCCAAGGACGGCGGCGCCGAGCGCATCATGATCGTCACCGCCACGTCGGGCGACACCGGCAAGGCCGCACTCGCCGGTTTTGCCGACGCGCCGGGCACGGGCATCACCGTCTTTTATCCCGAGGGCAAGGTCAGCCGCGTCCAGAACCTGCAGATGTCCACTCAGGAGGGCGATAACGTCGCCGTCTGCGGCATCCGCGGCAACTTTGACGACGCCCAGAGTGCCGTCAAGCGCATCTTTGCCGATAAGGAGCTTGCCGAGCGTCTGGAGGCCGCAGGCACGGTACTTTCGAGTGCCAACTCCATCAACGTCGGCCGTCTGGTACCGCAGGTCGTCTACTACTTTGCCGCCTATGCGCAGCTGTTGCGCGCCGGCGCCATCGAGGCCGGCGACGCCGTGGAGTTCTGCGTACCGACCGGCAACTTTGGCGATATCCTGGCCGGCTACTATGCCAAGCGCATGGGTCTGCCCGTCGCCAAGCTCGTCGTGGCGAGCGACAAGAACAACGTGCTGGCTGACTTCCTGACCACCGGCGTCTACGACCGCAACCGCCCGTTCTTCACGACCATCTCGCCGTCGATGGACATCCTCATCAGCTCCAACCTGGAGCGCATGCTGTACTTCCTGTCCGATGGCGACTGCGAGCTCGTTGCCGGCCTTATGGAGCAGCTGGCGCAGACGGGTCGCTACGAGGTGCCCGCCGAGCTGCTGGCCAAGATTCAGAGCGTCTTTGGCTGCGGCTGGGCCAGCGAGGACGAGGTCCGCACTGCCATCAAGAGCTGCTGGGATGCGAACGGCTACGTAATCGACCCGCACACCGCTTGTGGTTATCACGTCTTTGAGCAGGTCGCTCCCGCCGAGGGCGCCAAGGCCCGCGTCCTGCTTTCGACCGCCAGCCCCTACAAGTTCCCGCGCGCCTGCTGCGACGCCCTGGGCCTCGACGTTCCCGAGGACGACTTTGAGGCCATGCGCGTGCTCGAGCAGGCCACCAACACGGTTGCCCCGACCCAGCTCGCCGAACTCGAATCCAAGCCCGTCCGCTTCGAAGACGTCTGCGACGTAGCCGACATGGCCAACTACGTAGAGTCTGCAGCAAAAAAGATGGCTACCAACTAAAACCCCTTATAAGGCGCCGGCGAAAGCCGGCGCACTTTCTTTTATCAGATACCCACCGGGATGATGACGAACTGACATGCGGGTCTGCCTGTTTAGTTCGTCGCGAGTTCCGCACGAGCCGGAAAGCACTTAATGTGCTTTCCGAGCGAGCCAGGACTGCCCGAGCAGCGAACTAAACGGCCAGACCCGCCCAGGAGGACCCACATGATCAAAATCACCGTCCCAGCAACCAGCGCCAACCTAGGCATCGGCTACGATACCCTCGGCATGGCCGTCAGCCTCTACTCGCACTTCACCTTCGAGCGCGCCGATAAGCTCACCATCACGGGCTGCCCCGAAGAGTTCCAAAACGAGGACAACCTGGTCTACGTCAGCTTTGTCGATGCACTGGCCGCATGGGGCGAGACGGCTTTTCCCGTTGCCATCGACATTCAGACTGACGTTCCCGTCGCCCGCGGCCTGGGCTCCAGCTCCACCTGCGT
>CABSYS010000105.1:0-5848 GCA_902482045.1 uncultured Collinsella sp. | reverse complement strand
TACGAGATCTGCGCATGTCTCGTGGGCTCGGAGATGTGTATAAGAGACAGTACCGTACCAGCGGCGATCACATTGCCGCCGCCTGCTCCGGCAACGGGGCCCATCTCGACAAGATAGTCGGCTTCCGCCAGTACGCGCGTATCGTGGTCGACAACAACCACGGTGTTGCCGTCATCCACCAGATCGCGCATCACGCCCACCAGGCCGTCGACATTGGCAGGATGCAAGCCAATCGAGGGCTCGTCCAGCACATAGAGCACGCCCGTCGATCGGTTGCGCACCACGCGGGCGAGCTGAACGCGCTGGCGCTCACCCGTGGAGAGCGTGGCACCAGCGCGGTCGAGTGAAAGGTAATCGAGACCCAGGTCGACCAGACGACGGGCCGCGCTCAAAAACGAATCGCAGATATCCGCCGCCATGGGCCGCATCTCGGGCGGCAAGGATGCGGGCACCCCGCGCACCCACTCAATCGCCTCGCCCAGCGTCATGGCCGCGGCCTGCGCCAGATTGATACCGCGCACTTGGGGCTGGCGCGCAGCCTCGGAAAGACGCGTACCACCACAGTCGCGGCATGGCCCCTCGCGCAAAAAGCGCGCAACGCGTTTGAGGCCCTTGTCGTCCTTAACCTTGGCGAGCGCATTCTCAACGGTATAGACGGCGTTGTAATAGGTAAAGTCGAGCGGCGTAGCACCCTCGCCGTTTTTGGGAACGTAGAGAATGTGCTTCTTAACCGCTGGACCATGGAACACGATGTCGCGCTCTTGAGGCGTGAGCTGGTTAAACGGCACGTCGGTGCGCACGCCCATCTCACCTGCCACCTGCTTCATCAGATCCCACATGAGCGTACCCCAGGGAAGCACCGCGCCTTCGTTGATGGTCTTTGACTCGTCGGGCACCAGACTCGCCTCGTCCACCTCGCGCATGACACCAGTGCCGCCGCAGGTAGAGCACGCGCCGCCGCTGTTAAAGGCAAGGTCCTCGGCACCCGGCGCGTAGAACTCGCGGCCGCATGCGGGGCACGTGAGCGATAGGCCAGCAGCAACGTTAAGGCTCGGCTCCACGCGCGCCCCACAGTGCGGGCACACGTGATGGGCACAACGGCTAAAGAGCAGACGCAGGCTATTGTTGAGCTCGGTCATGGTGCCAAAGGTCGAGCGCACGCCCGGTACGCTGGGACGCTGATGCAATGCGAGCGCCGCCGGTACGTGCAATACCTCATCCACCTGAGCGTGCTCGGCCTGCGTCAGGCGACGTCGAGTATAGGTGCTAAGTGCTTCCAAGTAGCGACGCGAGCCCTCGGCATAAAGAACCCCCAGCGCCAGCGAACTCTTGCCCGAACCCGACACGCCGGCAATGCCCACGAGCCTTCCCAGCGGAATATCGATATCGATGTCTTTGAGGTTATGGACGCGCGCGCCACGCACCTCGATAGCCTGCGGGCTCATCTTCTGTTCCGTCACCTTTATCACCCTACTCATGCCATAAAACTCGATCGCGAATGTACGCGCCCAGCATGGGCACGGTAAACCGGACGAGGCCGTATCCGGCAGCTTCGATGACGCGCTCGCGAATCAGGCTTGCGCGATATTTACTCGCCCAGCTCTGGGTACGCTCGCAGCGCTCAATGATATCCGCCATGCGCGTCGGTTTGCCCTCGTCAACCGCCATGGCCTCGATAAAGAGGCGCTGTGGACTGCGCAGCCCGTAATACAGAGGCGCGTCAACCGCTTCGTAGAACTCGGAGACGGCATCCGCATGGCCATCCTCGACATCGCGCCTTTCGATGACTTGTGAGCCACGTCGGACAGCAGACCTCCACATGTAATATCCCACCAGCTGAACCATATAGGGATGCCCCATGCTCTTGCGTGCCGCAAGGTCCGCTGTCTCCGCGTCAACGTAAAGACCAGCGTCTTTGACCGTCTGGATATATGAATCACGCACCTTGGGCAAAGATATCGCCCCCAGCGTACGCTGCTGGGCACGCCGCAAAAACGTCACGCTCGGCTCTTCGAGCAGATCGTCAACCATACTGGGTAAGCCGGCGAACACCAGCGCAAGACCGCGCTGGTCGCTATCGGACAAGCCCGTGGCATCCTGGTCTCCAAGCACCTGCTGATAGAGAACGGCAAGAGCCGCCAGTTCCTCGATAGACGCAGATTGCGCCTCATCAATCGCAAACAGTATGCCCTTGCCTGGACCGAGCTTCTTAAGGCGCTCGTTGGCCAGCCCTCGCAACGTCTCGCCCTTTGCTCGCGCCGCCTCGACCGATATCCGACCAAACGACGGACCGAGCTCCATTGACGTCACAACGGGTTTATTCGAGCGAAGCGCGTCGACCAAGCGATCGCATAAGCCAAGCGAAGCGGAATCGGAAACAACCGCCCATCCGCGCTCGCTAGCCAAACGTTGCAGCTCCCGCAGGAGAACTGTTTTGCCACAGCCGCGGTTTCCCGTAATGAGCATGAGCCTACCCGGCGCTCCGGCGCCGTTATCGAGTCCTTCCTCGAAATCTTCGATGACCGACTCGCGGCCGATGAGCATCGGAGGCCGCTTGCCTGCCGTTGGCTTAAAGGGATTTGGATTCATGTCGGCCTCCTCGGATCGGTAAATCCTGGTAACAGTTATACCAACTTATACCGAGTTATACCAACTGAATCTGACAAAGGGGCTGCCCCTCTGTCACATGTGGCCGAAAAACTCGGCGTCTGCTGCTCGCCAGGGGCGGAAGGTGGCGGGATCGATCTTTACGTGCGCCGCGGCGGGTACGTCGTACCATTTGACCGTGTAACCAGCGCCGTGAGAGCAAAAGACCGAGTCGGGCGTGTTGGGCAGATCGGCCTCGGGCTCATAGGCGGCCGTCTCGATTACGCGCTCGGCATCATGGCAAGCCGCATAGCCGGCGAACTCTAGGTACAGATGTCCGCGACCACTCGTGTAGGCAGCCACCTCCAGCGCGTAATCCTGCACCTCGGATGCCGGCACGCGACCCACAAGCTTCGCCCGATCGCCCGCCATCGTCGGCGGCTCGTACTCGGCACCCATGCGCGTGGCATCCGAGAGCGCCCGGCCCACGCACTCCCCCGGCACCTCGAGCTCAAAGCGATACCACGGCTCCAACAGCACCGCCGCGCCGGCCTCACGCGCCTGCATCAAACCCTGGCGAATCGCGCGGTACGTGGCCTGGCGAAAATCGCCGCCCTCGGTATGTTTGGCATGCGCACGGCCGCCCGTGAGCGTAATGCGCACATCGGTGATGGGCGAGCCGGTCAGCACGCCCAGGTGATCGCGCTCCATGGCGTTGGTGAGCGCCAGACGTTGCCAGTTAAGATCGAGCTCATCGGTCGAGGTCACGGTGCCAAACTGCACGCCCGAACCCGCTGGCAACGGCTCCAGACGCAGATGCACCTCGGCATAGTGGCGCAGTGGCTCAAAGTGGCCCACGCCCTCGACCGGCTGCGAAATGGTCTCCTTATAGAGGATGCCGCTGGGCTCAAACTCGACCGCAAGGCCAAAACGATCGGCCAGCACGCGCTGCACGACCTCGAGCTGTACCGCTCCCATGAGCTGCAGATGTATTTGTTCAAGATGCGTGTTCCAGCTTACGCCGAGCATGGGATCCTCGTCGGCAAGCTCGGCCAGCGCTTGGAACACCGTATGAACATCGTGCTCGTTCGGCAGCACCGTATAGGTGAGAACCGGCGCAATGACGGGCGCATCGCCCGCGGGCTCCGTGCCCAGGGCATCCCCCGGACGAACGTGCGCAAGACCCGTCACGGCACAAATACCGCCAGCAGCAACTTCTTGGACAAGCTCGTATTTCTCGCCGTTATAGATGCGCGCCTGGTCGATCTTCTGCTCCCATGCCTCGGCACCGGAACGTCCGCTAATCATCTGCTTTGCATGCAGCGTGCCGCCGGTCACTTTAACCCAAGCCAAGCGCTCGCCGCGATCCCCGCGGCTGACACGATAGACGCGCGCGGCAAACTCCGGGTACCATGCCTGTTCGCGCATCAGTGTGCACATGCCATCCAACAGCTCGTCCACGCCTTGGTCTTTGAGCGCCGAGCCGGCAAAGCAGGGAAACAACTTTCGCTCTGCGACCAGCCGCGAAAGCGTGGCAGTCGAAAGCTCGCCCGCTTCAAAAAACTCCTCGAGCGCCGCCTCGTCCAACGCAGCAGCGTCCTCCTGAGCGGCGCCGCCCGCCAGCAGTTCGTTGGCATCCAGGCAGCCCTCGGAAAGACGTTGCCTAAGTTGTGCCAGCAAAACATCGCGGCCGGGATTCTCCAAATCGATTTTGTTGATATAGATGAACGTCGGGATGTCATAGCGCGCAAGCAGGCGCCACAGGGTTTCGGTGTGCCCTTGCACGCCGTCGTTGGCGCCCACAACCAAAATCGCGTAGTCGAGTGCGCGCAGCGTGCGCTCCGCCTCGGCAGAAAAATCGACATGGCCGGGAGCGTCCACGAGCATAACGTGGGTTTCGCCGTGGTCGAGCACAGCCTGCGACGAGAAAATCGTGATACCGCGCTCGCGCTCAATCTCGTTCGTATCCAGATGCGAATCGCCATCGTCTACACGCCCGCGCTTGCGAATGCGACCCGCGTTAAACAGCATGGCCTCGGCCAACGTGGTCTTGCCGGCATCGACATGCGCCAAGATTCCAACGACCGTTTGCTTTGACATGACTCTCCTCTTATATACACGCCCATCGTACGCGGCAACGGGCGTTCACGCTCCACACTGGATGATACAATTTACGGGCCGGCGGGCGAAGCGGGCCCTATCCCCCGACCAAGCTCATCGCCCCGCGTTGCCGCGCGGCGATTTTCGTAGGTTCGCGCCTTGCGAAAGCCGGCTTTCAAAACAGTGCAGCGAACGAAAATGGCCCCACCCGGAGCCATTTTCGTTCGTGCAAATTGTTGATACGCGTCCCCGCTCTTATGTCTCGCGCAGCCAATCAAACGCGACGCGCGGCGTACCGTCCGACACATATACGATACCGGCGCGCTTAAACCCGGCCTTGGCGATGGCGCCCTGCATAGGCAGGTTGTCTTGGTGCGTGTCGATACGCAGATGGTCGATACGTTCCTTGGCAAAGGTAAACATCGCAGCCGCGATACCGTGCACGGTGCCGTCGGACGCCACACGGTGCAGCACGGCGTACGGAGTGTCGCTACGCCATTGACCATCCTCAATTACGTCATAGCACTCGTCCGGACCCGGCAAAAAGGCAAACGTCGCCACCACGCGGCCGTCGACTTCGCACACATAGCTGCCACCGGCGGCGATATCGGCAGCCAGCTGCTCGGCAGAAGGCGTGCCCTCGGGCCACTGCGTGGCGTTGCCATGCGCGCGCATAAAGGCGCGGGCCGCGTCATAGATAGCCATGACGGCGGGAATGTCGGTATCGAGGGTTTTTCTGATCATCACGCGGCGACCTCACGTTTATTGGTATCACTTTGATTGAGCAATGATACCAACGTTTGGAGAAGGGCGCGAAGCAGATGGGGAGCAAAAAGCGAGCCGCTTGGTCAAAAGCCAAAAGCGAGTTTTTGGGCGCTGCCACGGGCGGCGATATGAGCGACTTGTTTGCGCGCGAAGACGAGCGCCGCGACGCCCTGAACGCCGAGCGCGATGAAGCCTGGCGCTACAAGTCGTGCGAGCGCAAAAACCGTTACGACACGCGCGCTGAGGCCGAGGCTGTTATGGCCGACTGCGAAAACCGCGGGCGGCGTGGTTTGGCCTGCTACAAATGCGAATACTGCGGTGGATGGCACCTGACGTCGCACCCTTGGAACTGTCTCTTATACACATCTGACGCTGCCGACGACTTAATAGGTGTAGA
>CABSYS010000104.1:0-5909 GCA_902482045.1 uncultured Collinsella sp. | reverse complement strand
TAAGAGACAGGTTCTTTGGGTTCCCCGAGAATGGCACGCGCAAGTCGCTGGCACTCATCGACGCCGAGGGCAAGCCGGTTGTGGCCATTGTTCCGGGCGATCACGAGCTCAACGATTGCAAGGCCGAGCATGTCTTTGGCAAGGGCTATCGCATGATGACCGACGAGGAGCTTCAGGCGAACGGTCTGCACAAGGGCTTTATCGGACCGGTTAACCTGCCCGAGGGCATCCGTCTGGTGTGCGACGAGAGTCTGCGCGAGTCCAAGCAGTGGGCCTGCGGTGCCAACGAGGTTGATTATCACTTTACCGGTGCCTGCCCCGAGCGTGACTTTACCGTCGACGAGTGGGCCGACCTGGTTACCGTCGTTGCCGGCGATCCCTGCCCGCACTGCGGCAAGCCGCTTTCCGCTGCTCGCGGTATTGAGGTCTCCCAGGTCTTCCAGCTGGGCACCAAGTACTCCGAGGCCATGGGTGCCACCTTTATGGACGAGGACGGCAAGGAGAAGCCGCTTATCATGGGTTGCTACGGCGTTGGCGTGTCTCGCTCGCTCGCTGCCGTCGTGGAGCAGCACAACGACGAGCACGGTATCGTCTGGCCGGTCTCCGTTGCCCCGTACGAGGTCGCGGTGATTCCGCTCGATCCCAAGAAGGAGGAGTGCGCTACCGTCTGCGAGCAGATCGTTGATGGCCTGTGCGCCGAGGGTATCGAGGTCGTCGTCGACGACCGCGACGAGCGTCCCGGCTTTAAGTTTGCCGACAACGACCTTATGGGCTTCCCGTATCAGGTCGTTCTGGGTAAGCGTGGCCTCAAGAACGGCACCGTCGAGCTCAAGGACCGTGCCACGGGTGAGCGCGAGGACGTGGCGATCGACGAGGTCGTCGCCAAGGTCGCCGAGCTTGTGAAGGCGGCACGCCGTTAATCGGCGATTTCGCTTGTAGTTCGATATACGGGACGGCCCCGCATTTCTCCAGATAGGGGAGATGCGGGGCCGTCCTTTTATCTTGTCGACGTACTCAATCGCTAAAAGGAAACCCCACAGCCCATGCGAGCTGCGGGGTTTCCTTTGTGCCTCCGATGCGAAATAAATCGCTCAGATATTACTGATAATCGACGACGTCGATCCAGTTCTTCAGGAACTCATCGTTCACGTTGCGCTTACGAGCGAGCTCGGAAGCGGCGACGATGCTCGTCCACTGACGCACGACCTGCATGGGCATGTCGGCGCGGTCACAGTAGAGCTCCAGATAAGCCTCGGCCTGGTCCTTGCTGTTGAGGGCAAAGAGCAGGTAGGTCGTGGCAACGTCGGCAGCAGGGGAGCCCTGGGTGGCGTGTGCCCAGTCGCAGACGTACAGCTGGCCGTCGTCGCCGACGATGACGTTGGAGGGGTTGAAGTCGCCGTGGCAGACCTTGAACTCCTTGGTCATGCCGTCCAGACGCTCCTGAAGGTTGTAGCGCGTGGTGGCATTGAGCTGATCGAGGCTGTCGATCATGCGGGCGAACTTGTCGCGCTGACGGTTGAGCAGCGGGGAGGTGTAGCCGTGGATCTCGATCTGGAGGTCGACGAACATCTCGAGGTACTCACCAAAGCGCTGGGGCTCGGCAGTCATCTTCTCGGCAAGGGTGGTGCCCGGAACCTTCTCAGTCACGAGCGCCCAGCCGTTGGCGTTCTCGAGCTGGGAAACCTCGAGAGCCTTGGGGCTGCGGATGCCGCACTCATTGATGCGGGCAAGATTCAAAGCCTCGTTGAACACGTCGGAGACGGGCTTGGTCTCGTTAAAGACCTTGACGATCTTGTCGCCCAGGTCGTAAACGACCTTGTTGCCGCGACGGACGAGCTCGGTCTTGGAATCGGGTAGCAGCATGGTTGCATCCTTTCAACGATGCGATAGAAGCGACGGCGGGGGTGTGTGAAACACCCGTGCACCCCCGCCGTTAAAACCGTGCTAGAACTAGCAGACGGCGTAATCCTGAGGCTCGCGGCCGTAGTAGGCGTCCAGGTAGAGCTCCTTGATCTCGCTCATGAGCGGGTAGCGCGGGTTAGCGCCGGTGCACTGGTCGTTGAATGCCTGCTCGGTCATCTCGTCGAGGGTGTCGAGGAAGTACTGCTCGTCGACACCGTAGTCGGCGATGGTCTTCTTGACGCCGATGAAGTCCTTGAGCTCCTCGAGCTTCGTAATGAAGTTCTCGAAGACCTCCTTGTCGTCCTTGCCCTCGATGCCGCAGTACTTGGCCATCTCGGCGTAGTTGTGCAGCGCGTTGGGGTAAGGATACTGGGAGAAGGTACCCATCTTGACGGGAGCCTCGGCGGCGTTGTAGCGCATGACGCGGGTCAGGATGACGGCGTTGGCGAGGCCGTGGGGCAGGTGATGGAAGGCGCCGAGCTTGTGGGCCATGGAGTGGTTGAGGCCCAGGAAGGCGTTGGCGAAGGCCATACCGGCCATGCAGGAGGCGTTGTGCATCTCCTCGCGGGCGTGCGGGTCCTTGGCGCCGTTCGTGAAGCTGGAGGGCAGGTTCTCAAAGACGAGCTTAGCAGCGCGCTCGGAGAGGCCCTTGGTGTAGTCGGAAGCCATGATGGAGACGTAGGACTCGATGGCGTGGGTCATGACGTCGATGCCGGAGGCGGCGGTCAGGCCGCGCGGGGCGGTCATGCAGTTGTCGGCGTCGACGATAGCCATGTTGGGGAGCAGCGCGTAGTCGGCGAGCGGCC
The DNA here is from genome assembly GCA_902482045.1 of uncultured Collinsella sp. Taxonomy (GTDB): domain Bacteria; phylum Actinomycetota; class Coriobacteriia; order Coriobacteriales; family Coriobacteriaceae; genus Collinsella. Next base: position 3,201 of record CABSYS010000104.1, on the reverse strand, counting down.
ACTTGATGCCGGTCTCCTTGTCGGTGATGATGGCGAACGGCGTGCACTCGGAGCCGGTACCCGAAGAGGTCGGGACGGCGACGAAGTAGGCCTTCTTGCCCATCTCGGGGAAGGTGAAGATACGCTTGCGGATGTCCATGAAGTCCATGGCCATGTCCTCAAACTTGCACTCGGGGTGCTCGTACATCATCCACATGATCTTGCCGGCGTCCATAGCGGAGCCACCGCCGACGGCGATGATGACGTCCGGCTCAAAGAGAGCCATCTGCTTGGCGCCGCGACGTGCGCACTGCAGCGACGGATCGGGCTCGACGTCGTAGAAGCAGTCGTGGGCGATGCCCATCTCGTCGAGCTTGGCCTCGATGGCGCGGGTGTTGCCATTCTTGAAGAGGAACTGGTCGGTGACGATGAAGGCGCGCTTCTTGCCCATTACGTTGCCCAGCTCGTCGAGGGCGACGGGCGTGGAACCCTTCTTGAAGTAGACCTTCTCGGGAGCGCGGAACCACAGCATGTTCTCACGGCGCTCGGCCACAGTCTTAACGTTGATCAAGTGCTTCACCCCAACGTTCTCGGAGACGGAGTTGCCGCCCCAGGAGCCGCAGCCCAGGGTCAGAGACGGCTTCATGCCAAAGTTGTACAGGTCACCGATGCCGCCGTGCGAGGACGGGGTGTTGATGACGATACGGCAGGCCTTCATGACGTGCTCGAACAGGCTGATCTTCTCGGCCTGGGCGGGGTGCACGTACAGAGAGGCGGTGTGGCCCGGGCCACCGGCGAGCACCAGGTGCTCGGCCTTGTCGACGGCCTCCTGGAAGTCCTTGGCGTGGTACATGGCCAGGACCGGGGAGAGCTTCTCGTGGGAGAACTCCTCCTTGGCGGGGTCGGTGGAGGTGACCTCGGCGATCAGGATCTTGGTCTTGGCGGGAACCTCGATGCCGGCGAGCTCGGCGATCTTGGCGGCAGCCATACCGGGGATGCGGTGGTCGAGAGCGCCGTTCTTGAACATGGCGGCACGCAGGGCCTCCATCTCGGCACCCTGCTTGACGAAGTAGCAGCCGCGCTTCTGGAACTCGGCCTTAACCTGGTCATAGATGGTGTCGATGACGGTCACGGACTGCTCAGAAGCGCAGATCATGCCGTTGTCGAATGTCTTGGAGTGGATGATGGAGTTGACGGCGAGCAGCACGTCAGCGGTGTCGTCGATGACGACCGGGGTGTTACCGGCGCCAACGCCCAGGGCGGGCTTGCCCGAGGAGTAAGCGGCCTTGACCATGCCCGGGCCACCGGTGGCGAGGATGATGTCGACGTCGCGCATGACCATGTTGGTCAGCTCGATGGAGGGGACATCGACCCAGCCGATGATGCCCTCGGGGGCGCCGGCCTTGACGGCGGCGTCAAGCACGAGCTTGGCGGCGGCGATGGTGCACTTGGCGGCTGCCGGGTGCGGGGAGATGATGATGGCGTTGCGGGTCTTCAGGCTGATCAGCGTCTTGAAGATCGCGGTGGAGGTGGGGTTGGTCGTCGGGATGACGGCGCCCACGATGCCGATGGGCTCGGCGATCTTGGTGATGCCGTAAGCCTCGTCGCGCTCCAGGACACCACAGGTCTTGGTGTTCTTGTAAGCGTTATAGATGTACTCTGCGGCGTAGTGGTTCTTGATGACCTTGTCCTCAAGAACGCCGCGGCCGGTCTCCTCGATGGCCATCTTCGCCAACGGGATACGAGCCTTGTTGGCGGCCATGGCGGCCTCGTAGAAGATCTTGTCGACCTGCTCCTGCGTGTACGTAGCAAAAAGCGCCTGGGCCTCTCGCATCTGAGCGAGCTTAGCCTCAAGCGCCTCTACGTTGTCCACAATTGCGGGAGTAGTGTTTTCCGGTGACTTTTTCACCATTTGTGTCTCCTTGCGATCGGAGATTTACCCTACGCCTTGCATGATAGCAAGAAATTATTCGGCGAACGGTAAGATTCCCGTAAAAGGCACACTAAAACGCTTCAACTAAATGAAGCGATTCAACTAAAACCATCTGCTTTGTCGCCCCGCTCATTGGGGACAGACTTACATGAGTGCTTTCACTCATTTGGGACAGACATTGATTTGCCATTTTGCCGTTCTGGGCCTGTTTTTGCCGCTCATTGGATATAAATAGATCACAGGCTCAGCATTTCGCGTTCCTTCTCTCCTTTTAGGTGTTGCCTGTTCAGTTTTGAAAGGAGAGATTATGCCCCGATGTGCCCGCGCCGTTTCGCTCACCGGCTATTACCACGTCTTTGACCGTGGCAACTCCAAACAGATTATTTTTGAAGATGACTCCGACCGCTATCGTTTCCTATCGGATATCTCGGACAGGTTTGCGCGCCATGAAGTGGCGGTTTTGGCTTGGTGCCTTATGGACAACCACTTTCATTTAATGGTTGATGATCCGTTCGACAATCTTTCAAAGGCGATGCAGTGCGCATTGACGGCATATGCTAAGTATTTCAATGGGAAAACGGGGAGAACGGGGCATCTCTTTGATAATCGCTATTCGCGGGTCGCTGTTGAGTCGGACACGCAAGCGGTGCAACTGCTCGACTATATCCATCTCAATCCCGTGAAAGGTGCGCTCGACTCACTCGAGGCGTACCGCTGGTCAAGCTACAAGGCATATGAGCTGGGCTATGATCCCTTTGACATCTGTGATGCGGCCCCTATGCTCGATATTGTCGGAGGCTCCCGTTGCTATTGTGAGCATCTCAAGGAAGTTGCCGGGCGCATCTGGTCAGTGGAGGTTCTTCCACGCCGGCGGATCCCCGATGAGGAGGTCCTTTCCATTGCGCGCGAAGTGCTTCCGAGCATAGATCCTGCGATGCTCAAGGCCCTGCCACGCCCCGATCGCGATGCCTGTCTGCTGAGGCTCAGGCGGGCGCATCTCACGGTCAAGCAAATTGCCCGTATCACCGGCATCGGCGCCACAAGCGTGACCAAGGCCACTGTAGGCTGGAGGGAGGCTGCGTGAGGCTGGGCAGGACCTGATCATGACGCCGCATGCGTACGTCATGTCTGTCCCCAATGCGTGAAAGCACTCATATAAGTCTGTCCCCAATGAGTGCCAATGAGTGCAAAAAGGCGCCCTCCGTAGGGGAGGGCGCCTTTGGTAAGTTCTATATGAACGCGAGGTCTTTGACCCGGAGAGTCCGAGGTACTTGTTGGTAAGACCTTAT
>CABSYS010000103.1:0-5911 GCA_902482045.1 uncultured Collinsella sp. | reverse complement strand
CACCAGGCCGCTGCGCTTGGAGATGTCGGCCAGGGCCGCCGTCTCCTGCTCGCGGAAGGCCGGCTCGCCGCGCTCGACGATAAAGTCGGCGCAAGGCATGCCCAGACGCTCCTCGAGGGCGCGATCCAGGTCGATGTGCTCGCGGCCGGTGAGCAGGGCGATCTGCTCACCCACGCGGGTTTTGCCTGAGCCCGGCATGCCGATCAGTGCGATGTTCTGCTCACGGCGGGACAGACGCTCCGTCACGTCCAGGATGCGCTCGCGCGGGGTGACCTGGCCGGTATAACGTTCGACGGCTTGCGCCGCCTGGGCCACAAGCATGAGCAGACCGCCGATGCTGGGGATGCCGCGACGCTCGGCCTCGAGCATGAGTCCCGTGCGGGCTGGGTTGTAGACAATATCGATGACGCCCTCGAGCGCGTCGAGGCCCTCGAGCGTGCAAGGCGCGTCGGGGCAGTGGGGGAACATGCCGGCAGGCGTGCAGTTGACGAGCAACGCGGCGTCGGACTGCTGTGCGATGTTGTCGTAGTTGACCTCGCTCGTGCGTCCCACGGGAACCACGATCGCGCCCAGGTCGCCCAGCACCATACTTGCCGTGGTGCCGGCGCCTCCGGTGGCTCCGAGCACGAGGACCTTCTTGCCGGCAATCTCCACACCCAGCTTCTCGACCAGGCACTGGAAACCGAAGTAATCTGTGTTGTCGCCGTGCAGACGGCCATCGGGCAGACGCGTGATCGTGTTGACGTTACCCATGCGTTCGGCGAGCGGGCTCAGCTCGTCCAGGTAGTCCATGACGGCGCGCTTATAGGGGATGGTCACGTTGGTGCCCTCCCACTTATCGCCGGTCATAAAGGCCGCGAGGTCTTCGGGCTCGCGCTCAAAACGCACGTACTCAAGCCCCGCGAGCTCCTTGTAGATGGTCGGGGTGTAGCTGTGGCCCAGCACACGGCCCAGCACGCCGTAGGGACGGGACGTGGCGACGTCAGTCATCTAGAGCACCTCCGTGTAGCTGCCAAAGTAGGTGAAGCTCTCGCATACGTCGTCAATCGAGTCGAGCAGGTCGTCGAGAGCTTTGCTGCCAAAGGGACAGTCCAGATCGAAGTAGAACATAAACTCAAAGTCGCGCCCGGGGATGGGGCGGCTCTCGAGCTTGATGAGGTTGATGTTGAGCGCATAGAAGCGCTCGAGCACGCGATAAAGGGCGCCCGGTTCGTTGGCCGTGGTGATCATGAGCGAGGTGCGGTTGGCACCGGGATAGACGCGTGGCTCGCGGCTGATGACGACAAAGCGCGTGTAGTTGTTGTCCGAGTCCTGAATGTTGGGCTCCAGCACCTCCAGACCGTAGAGCGCCGCGCAACTGCGCGAGGCGATGGCGGCGACGTCGGTGCGCTCGGAGTTGGCGACCATCTCGGCCGACATAGCCGTGTTGAGATACTTGGTGGCGTGCAGATCGTGCGCCTCGATAAAGCCAGCGCATTGCGCGATGGCCTGACCGTGGCTATAGACCTCACGAACATCCCGCAGCTTGGTGCCGGGCTTGACGAGCAGGTTGTGGTCGATCTTGAGGCGCAGCGAGCGCACAATGTGGAAGTCGAACTGCGCGAGTAGGTCGTAGACCGCGTTGACCGAGCCGGCGGTGGAGTTTTCGATGGGCAGTACGCCAAACTCGCAAAAACCGTCGCGTACGGCGCGCATGACGCCTTCGAAGGTCTCGAAGAACGCGATATCGGGCACGGCAAAGAGCTTGCACGCGGCGATCTGGCTGTAGGCACCTTCAACGCCCTGGCAGGCGACGCTGGCAGTCTGGGGGAAGGGCGTGTCGAAGGCCTCGGCAGTGGCGTGGGCCTTTTGCGAGACCGTGATGCCCTTGAGCTCGTTGATATAGCGCTGCTGCTCGGCCTTGCTCATGCTCATGAGGAGGCGGAACAGCGTGATGGTCTGCGCCTCGTAGCGCTCGGGTGCGCGGCCGGCAAGGTTGTTGAGCTTAGAGCGCTCGCGGGCGGGGTCGAAGACGGCCTTGCCCATCTCGATTTTTGATTTGGCGACCTCGGTGGCAATGTCCATGCGTTCGACAAAACTGTTGAGGAGCGTGGTGTCGATGCCATCGATGGTCTGGCGGATGTCGGCAAGGTCCATAGGGACCCCTTTCACTGGGTGGGCGTGGGGGCCGGAGTTGGCCCCCACGAGGATTAACTAGCGCTATGCAGCGTCTTCTAGGAGGGCGTCCCAGATGGCCAGCGCTGCGGCTGCTTCGGCTACGGGGACGGCGCGCGGGACGATGCAGGGATCGTGGCGGCCGTGGACCGAGAGCTCGGCATTTTCCATAGCGTCCATGTCCACCGTCTGCTGCTCGCGGCCAATGGAAGGCGTGGGCTTTACGGCCATGCGCCACATGACGGGTGCGCCGGTTGAAATGCCGCCCAGGATGCCGCCGGCGTTGTTGGACTCGACCTCGATCTGGCCGGTCTCGGCGTCGATGCGATACGGATCGTTGTTCTCGCTGCCTCGCATGGCGGCGACGGCAAAGCCCATGCCAAACTCCACGCCCTTCACGGCGGGAATCCCAAACGCAATCTGCGCGATGCGGTTCTCGATGCCGTCGAACATGGGGTCGCCGATGCCCGCGGGTAGGCCGTAAATACCGCATTCCACGATGCCGCCAATGCTGTCGAGCTCGTCGCGCGCGGCAAAGATCTCCTCGCGCATGCGACCGGCAGCTGCGGCGTCAATGCACGGCAGGTCGTTCGTAAGGATCGCCTTGCGGTCGGCCTCGCGATAAACCATGTCGTCCATGGGCAGATCGGAGATGCCACCGATCTGCGCCACGTGCGCCATCACCTTGATGCCGCGGGCCTCGAGCGCCTGCAGCGCGATGCCGCCCGCGATGCACAGGGGCGCTGTCAGGCGGCCGGAGAAGTGTCCGCCGCCGGCGACGTCGTGCATGTTGTGGTACTTCACGCGTGCCGGGAAATCCGCATGGCCCGGGCGGGGCTTGCGGCGTAGCTCGGAGTAGTCCTTGGAGCGCGTGTTGGTGTTCTCGATGATCGCGGCGATGGGTGCGCCGGTGGTGTGCCCATCAACTATGCCAGCGATAATGTGGGCGGCGTCGGCCTCGCGGCGCTTGGTCGCGGTCTCGTCGCGACCGGGGGCGCGACGGTCCAAAAAGGCCTGCAGCTGCTCCAGGTCAACGGCGATACCTGCCGGAATGCCATCGAGCGAGCAGCCGATGGCGGGGGAGTGCGACTGGCCGAAGATGCTAACGTGCAAGACGTTGCCAAAGGTCGAGGACATGCTATTCCTCCTCGAGCGTGACCTTGCCGCCCAACAGGCGGTAGTGGTCGAAGAAATCGGGATAGGACTTGTTGACGGCCTCGGCGCCGTGGATCACGACCTCGCCGGTGGCGCGACTCGCGGCGATGGCGGCCATCATGGCGATGCGGTGGTCGTTGTGCGAATCGACCTCGCCGCCGGTAAAGGCATCGACGCCCTTGATGATGAGGTCGTCACCGGCGATGCGCACCTGCGCGCCTAGCGCGGTGAGCTCGCGGGTGGTGGTGACCAGACGGTCAGATTCCTTGATGCGCAGGCGCGCGCAGTCACGGATGAACGTGCGGCCCTGAGCCAGCGATGCCACGGCCGAGATGACGGGCACCAGGTCCGGAATGTCGTGGGCGCTCATCTCAAAGCCGGCGAGCTTGTCGGACTGGACGGTGGCGGCGTTCGTGGAGCGCACGATGCGGGCGCCAAAGCGCGAAAGCGCGGCGAGCACGTTGCGGTCGCCCTGTGCGGAGCTCAGCGACACGCCCTCGACGGTGATGGGGTCGGTGCCGATGGCACCGGCGCACAGCCAAAAGGCCGCATTGGACCAGTCGCCCTCGACGGCTACGCTGCCGGGCGTGCGGTACGAGCCGCTGCTCACGCGGAAGTTCGTGACCTCGGGCTGGCCGTCCTTGGCCGGAATACGCTCGACGTTGACCTCGACGCCGAAGGCCTTCATGGCCTGGATCGTCAGGTTGATGTAGGGTCGGCTCTCGATGAGGCCGGTCACCTGCACGCAGGAGGGTTGGGCCAGCAGCGGGGCCGCCAGCAGCAGGCCGGAGATATACTGCGAGCTCACGTTGCCCGGAAGCACAAAGGTGCCCGGGCGCATGCGGCCGCTCGTCTTGAGCGGAAAGCCGCCCAGGCCCTGCAGGTCGCAACCGGCGGCAATGATCTCGTCCGAAAGCGGGGAGAGTGGGCGGGCGCCCAGGCGGCCCTGGCCCACGAAGGTGGCCTCCGCACCCAGCGCGCAGGCGACAGGCAGCATAAAGCGCAGCGTGGAGCCACTTTCGCCGCAGTCGAGCGTGCCGCCGGCAAGGGCCTTGAGCAGGCCAAATTCAATGCTCTTCATGGTGGGGTGAACCTGGAAGCCGTCCTCGACGGTCTCGATGCGGGCGCCGAGCGCCGTGAGGCAGCGCACCGTGGCGTCGATATCGGCGCAGGTCGTGTTGCAGGCAACGTGCGTCTCGCCGTTTGCAAGCGCGGCGCAGATGATGAGGCGGTGCGCCATCGATTTGGACGCGATGGCGGGAACGGTGCCCTTGAGCGGGGACGGGGTGATGCGGGCTAACATGCGGAAACGTCTCCCTTCTGGCCGAGGCCCTCGGCAATCAAATCGTGGAAGGTGGAAAGCGGCGTGCGGTCGATGCTGCAACGGCCGATGCCGTGCGGAATTACCAGGTCGATGGTGTCGCCCGCGCGTTTTTTGTCGTGGAGCGCCTCGGCAAAGACGGCATCGGCATCTAGGTCGCAGCGGGTCTTGAGGCCGTGGCGGGCGCAGAGCTCCTCGATGCGGCTGGGAAGTTCGGCGTCGCAAATGCCATGCAGGGCTGCGGCACGCGTGATGATGCCCATGCCAATCGACACACAGTTGCCGTGGCCGAGCTTAAAGTGCTCGCAGTCCTCAACGGCGTGCCCGGCGCTGTGGCCAAAGTTGAGGAGCTTGCGCTGATTGGTTTCGCGCTCGTCGGCAACGACCACGGCGCGCTTAATGTCGATATTGCGGGCGATGATGAGCGCCACGCGGGCCACGTCGCGGTTCAGCAGCTCAAGCGTGAGTGGGGTCTTCTCCAACTCGGCGAAGAGCTCGGGGTCTGCGATCACGGCGTGCTTGACGACCTCGCCGCAGCCGTCGGCGAACTGTTCGTGCGTGAGGGTCGCCAGGCACCCCACGTCGGCGATGACCACGCTCGGCTGCCAAAAGGCGCCGGCCAGGTTCTTGCCGGCTGCCAGGTCGATGGCCGTCTTGCCGCCGACCGACGAATCCACCATGGCGAGCAGGCTTGTGGGAATCTGCACAAACTTGCAGCCGCGCATGTAGGTGGCGGCCACAAAGCCCGCCACGTCGCCCACGACGCCGCCGCCGAGCGCCACGATCACGTCGGAGCGCGAAAGCTCGTGCTCGGCCACAAACTCCAAAATGGCAACGTAGGTCTCGGCACGCTTATGGGCCTCGCCGGCCTCGAAGGTGCAGATGCTCACCTCGTAGCCTGACGCCTCCAGGCTCTGCTTAACGGGCATCTGGTAGAGGGGGCCTACGTTGGTGTCCGTCACGATGACGGCGCGGGTGCCGCCGGCGGTGGCACGAACGAGCGGGCCTGCCTGCTCCAGCAAAAACGTGCCCACATGCACCTGGTAGGGGCGTGCGGTGTCGATATCGATGGTAATCGCCATAAGCTTCGGTCCTTTCGACCTGGCGTGATGGGTGGTCTAGTGGGAGGCCTCGTCGTCGAGCGCGCGCTTGATACGGTCGCCCTCGGCGAGGAGGTTCTCCAGATAGCGCTGGTCGCGGTCCTTTAGGGCGCGGCTGTAGGCGCCGAGCGATTCGATCAGATGGTCGATCTCGAAGGCGAGCGCATCGGCGTCGTCGATC
>CABSYS010000102.1:0-6004 GCA_902482045.1 uncultured Collinsella sp. | reverse complement strand
CCTATTAAGTCGTCGGCAGCGTCAGATGTGTATAAGAGACAGGGCTGCGACATCCTGGTCGCAACGCCGGGCCGTCTGGTCGATCTGATCGAGCAGGGTGCCTGCCACCTGGACGAGGTTAAGGTCCTGGTGCTCGACGAGGCCGATCGCATGCTCGACATGGGCTTTTTGCCCGCCGTCCGCCGCATTGTGCGCGAGACGCCGGCCGAGCGCCAGACGCTGCTGTTCTCGGCGACCCTCGACGAGGAGGCCGTGGGCGAGATCACCGACCTGGTGAGCGACCCGGCCCGCGTGGAGATCGCGCCGGCCACGTCGACCGCCGACACCGTCGACCAGTTTGTGTTCCCGGTGTCCATCGAGGCCAAGAACAACCTGCTGCCCGAGTTCCTCAAAAAGGAGGGACCGGAGCGCACTATCGTCTTTATGCGCACCAAGCACCGCGCCGACAGCTGCTGCCGTCGTCTGGAGCGCAAAGGCATCAAGGCCGCCGCGATTCACGGCAACCGCAGCCAGGCGCAGCGCGAGCGCGCGCTTTCGGCCTTCCGCGACGGCACCGTTGACGTGCTGGTGGCGACCGACGTGCTTGCCCGCGGCATCGACATCAGCGACGTGCGCTACGTCGTGAACTTTGACGTTCCGGCCGAGCCGACCGACTACATCCACCGTATTGGCCGTACGGGCCGCGCCGGCGAGCTGGGCTGGGCCATCACGTTTGTGACCGAGCAGGACGTCGATGAGTTCTACGAGATCGAGAAGCTCATGGACAAGACGGCCGACATCTACGAGGCCGGAGACCTGCATGTGGGTCCCAACCCGCCCGCGGTTGACCCCGAGCGCGACCCTTCGGCCTTTAAGGTGAAGAAGAAGACCAAGCGCGGCAAGTCCAAGAGCAAGAAGAAGCTTGAGCAGGCACGTCGCGACGGCAAGCGCAACGGCGATGACTACGGCGATGTGGCCGGTCGTTCCAACCGCGGTCGCGACGAGCGTCGCGGCGACGGCGAGCGTCCGAGTCGTCCCAAGCGTGGCGGCAAGACCCGCGTGCGCGAGGGCGTTCAGGCTCGCGTGGATGAGGCCGTTGAGAGCGTGGCCCGCGAGGTGGCTGCCGAGGAGCGCGGCGGTGCTGCTGCCGTTGAGCAGGCCCCACGCGGCAACCGTGCCGAGCGCCGTGCCAAGCAGTTCCAGGGCGAGGCGCATCGCCGTCGCCGCGAGGACGAGGACCGCGGCGGTCGTCGCCGTGTTGAGCGCGAGGACGAGGGTCGTGGCTCGCGTGGCGGCAAGCGTGGTGCAGGCGACCGTCGTCGTTCCGGTCGCAATGACGAGCGTGGTGGCCGTGACGAGCGTCGCGGTGGCGAGGGTCGCGGTGAGCGTGGCACCCGCAGCGGTGAGTCCCGTGGCGGCAGGCGCTTTGAAGAGCACGGCGGCCGCGGTAGCGAGCGTCGCGAGGGTGCTCGCGGCAATGGCGGGCGCAGCGGCGCCGGCCGTTCTGGCGAGTCGCGCGATCGCCGCGATCCGCGTGCCAGCCGCGATCGTCGCGATGACTGGCGCAACTACGACGATACCCGCGAGGATCGTCGCGGCTATCGCGGCGGGCGTGGCGGCAACCAGGCCGGCTCCCGTGGCGGCCGCGCCGGCGGTCGCGATAACCGTGGCAGCTATGGTAACAGCCGTGGCGGCAAGCGCGGCGGCAGCTCCCGTCGTCCCGGTGACGGCGGCGGCAAGCGCAAGTAACATACGCGTCGCGCGATAAGGATACGAGTCGCGCGGTAAGGCGAGATGAGTTTGGGCCCCGAGCAGACTATGCTCGGGGCCCTTTTTGGTGCAAAGAGGTCAGGTTAATCTGCACCAACGTCTTGAAGTTGCGGTGGAATACGGACTGTTTTGGCCTTTTGAGCGGCTTTTCAGTCCCTATTTCACCGCAACTCACGATTGGTGCAAGACGGCCTGACTCCTTTGTACCAAAAATGATCCGGTTTCCTTCGTCCCCTTCGGATCACATGACCCCTTGGGGACGGAGGAAAACGGATCAGATAGGAAAAATAGCAAGGCGTTATTTGCCCACATGGGCTATTGCTATTTGGTAACGCGTTTTATCAAATATGGCATTTATCTGCGGTAATGTTCTATTTCACCGCTGAGGACGACGTTTCATACCGCCTGCCGAACCGTGTTGCTGCCAAACAACTTTATAGGTCAGTGTGTTGCGTGTAGCAACTTCGCCCGGCCTCGCCTCCGGGCTGCCATGCGAGAGGGGATCTTATGGCTCGACTGCATGTAATGGAACGCAGCCACGCTCAGGCCGTCATGGACGACCTGCACGATGCGCTCGGACGCCGTTTGGCGGTGAGTTCGCTCGCCCCGTGTCCCGTTGAGTTTACGGCAGCGCTCGTCAACCTGTGCTCCACTCAAAGCTGTGGCAAGTGCACACCCTGCCGTGTGGGCCTGAGCGCGCTGAGCGACCTGCTCGCCGATGTGCTCGAAGGGCGCGCCGATGAGTCCACGCTCAACCTGATTGAGCGCACGGCCCGCACTATCTATCTTTCGAGCGACTGCGCCATCGGCTACGAGGCCGGCGCCATGGCGCTCACGGCCATTCGCGGCTTCCGCGACGACTTCGAGCATCACATCCGCGAGCACTCCTGCGGCTTTGACCGCGAGGCCCGCGTCCCGTGCGTCTCGGGCTGCCCGGCGCACGTCGACATTCCCGGTTACATTTCGCTGGTCGAGGCCGGCCGCTATGCCGATGCCGTCAAGGTCATTCGCAAGAACAATCCGCTGCCGCTCGTCTGCGGCCTGGTGTGCGAGCATCCCTGCGAGATGCACTGCCGCCGCGGCATGGTCGATGACCCCATGAATATCCTTGCCCTCAAGCGGTTTGCCGTTGAGCACAGCGACCTCAACGACCGCAAGCCGCATGTAATGGACAACACCGGTAAGCGCGTCGCCGTGATCGGCGGCGGCCCGGCCGGCCTTTCCTGTGCTTACTACCTGGCCGTGATGGGCCACAAGGTGACCATCTTTGAGCAGCGCCACCACTTGGGCGGCATGCTGCGTTACGGCATCCCCAGCTATCGTCTGCCGCGCGAGCGCCTGCAGGCCGAGATCGACTGGATTTTGAGCGCCGGCATCGACGTGGAGCTCGACCACTCCGTGAACGGCGAGGAGCTCGCCCGCCTGCGCGACGAGTTCGATGCCGTCTACCTGGCCATCGGTGCCCACAGCGATAAGAAGCTCGGCCTTCCGGGCGAAGAGGCGCCCGGCGTGGAGTCGGCCGTCAAGATGCTGCGCGCCATCGGCGACGACGAGCTGCCCGACTTGAGCGGTCAGCGCGTGTGCGTCATCGGCGGCGGCAACGTTGCCATGGACGTGGCACGCTCTGCCGTGCGCTGCGGTGCCGAAAAGGTATGCATCGTCTACCGCCGTCGCATCTGCGATATGACGGCCCAGGACGCCGAGATCGCCGGTGCCCAGGCCGAGAGTTGCGAGGTTCTGGAACTCACAGCCCCGCTCGGTATCGAGACGGGCGAGGACGGTCGCGTGAACGGCCTGCGCGTGCAGCCGCAGATTATCGGCGAGCCCCGTCGTGGGCGTCCGGCCCCGCGTGCCGCCGCCACGCCCGAGCTCGTCATTCCCTGCGAGCGCGTGTTTGTGGCCATTGGTCAGGACATCGATTCCAAACCGTTTGAGGAGATGGGCATTGCCTGCAAGTGGGGCTGCATCGTCACCGATTCGGACGGCGCCGTGCCCAACTTCGATGGCCTCTTTAGCGGTGGCGACTGCCAGACCGGCCCCGCCACCGTCATCCGCGCCATCAATGCCGGTCGCGTGGCTTCGGCAAACATCGACCGCTACCTGGGCTTCGACCACAAGATCAAGCTCGACGTGGAGCTGCCGACCGTTCAGTTTAAGGGCAAGCATGAGTGCGGCCGCTGCGAGCTGGGCGAGCGCGAAGCCGGCGAGCGTATTCACGATTGGAATCTGGTCGAGCAGGGTCTCACCGAGCAGGAGGCGCGCCAGGAGGCGAGCCGCTGCCTGCGCTGCGACCACTTTGGCTTTGGCGCGTTCCGTGGAGGGAGGAACCTGGAATGGTAGAGCCCAACAAAACCACCGTCAGCGACAACACCGAAAACGGAGCGCACAACATGGTCAGGCTCATTATCGATAATTGCGAGGTCGTGGTACCCGAGCACACCACGATCCTGGACGCAGCCAAGTCCGTCGGCATCCAGATTCCTACCCTGTGCTACCTGCGCGATCTAAACGAGATCGGCGGCTGCCGCGTGTGCGTGGTCGAGGTCGAGGGCTGCGACCAGCTGGTTGCCGCCTGCAACAACTACGTGCTCGACGGCATGGCGGTCCACACCAACAGCCCCAAGGCCCGCGAGGCCCGTCGCACCAACGTGCAGCTGCTGCTGTCCCAGCACGATTCGCAGTGCACGAGCTGCGTGCGCAGCGGCAACTGCAACCTGCAGACCATCGCCAACGACCTGGGCATTTTCTATCTGCCGTATCAAAGGCATTTGGCGGGCGAGGGCTGGGATTTTGATTTTCCCATCATCCGCGAAAACGACAAGTGCATTAAATGCATGCGCTGCATCAAGGTGTGCGAGAGCGTGCAGGGCCTGGGGATTTGGGACCTGACCAACCGCGCCACACATACCGCCGTGGGTACCCGCGGACGCGCGCCGATCGGCAAGACCGATTGCGTCGCGTGCGGCCAGTGCATTACGCATTGTCCGACGGGCGCGCTGCGCGAGCGCGATGATACCGAGACCGTGTTTGACGCGCTCGCTAATCCCGACAAGATCGTGTTGGTGCAGATTGCGCCTGCCGTGCGCAGCGCTTGGGGTGAGGAGCTCGGCATTCCGCGCGAGGAGACCACCGTTGAGCGTCTGGCGTGCGCGCTGCGCCGCGTGGGCTTTGAGTACGTGTTCGATACCGATTTCTCGGCCGACCTCACCATTATGGAGGAGGGCTCCGAGCTGCTCGAGCGCCTGGGCGCCGCCGTCAAGGGCAAGGGTGACGGCCGCGGCTGGCCCATGTTTACGAGCTGCTGCCCGGGCTGGGTGCGCTTTGTGAAGGCGCGCTATCCGGAGTTTGTCGACAGCCTGTCCACGTCCAAGTCGCCGCAGCAGATGTTCGGCGCTATTGCCAAGACGTATTACGCCAAGGTGCTGGGCGTGGAGCCCGAGCGCCTGTTCGTGGTGTCCGTGATGCCGTGCACGGCCAAGAAGGCCGAGTGTGCGCTGCCGTGCATGGTGGGTGAGGGCGGCGCGCCCGATGTGGACGTTGCGCTGACGGTGCGCGAGATGGTGCGCATGATCCGCGCGAGTCACGTGAGCGTGGACACGCTGGTCGAGGAGCCGCTCGATACGCCGCTGGGCTTTGGCACGGGCGCGGGCGTGATTTTTGGCGCCACGGGCGGCGTGATGGAGGCCGCCGTGCGCTCGGCCTATTACCTGGTGACGGGCAAGAACCCCGATGCCGATTTCTTTACCGACGTGCGCGGACTCGACGGCTGGAAGGAAGCCGTCGCCGATATCGATGGCACTAAGGTGCGCGTCGCCGTGGCACACGGGCTGGGCAACGCCGCCTGCCTGCTCGACGCGATTCGCGACGGTCGTGTGAGCTATGACTTCGTCGAGGTTATGGCATGCCCGGGCGGCTGCGTCGGTGGCGGCGGTCAGCCCATCCACGACGGCTGCGAGCTGGCAGCCGAGCGCGGTCAGGTGCTGTGGGGTCTGGATGCCGCTGCGGACATTCGCTTCTCGCACGAGAATCCCGATGTCCAGGCGTGCTACCGCGAGTTTTTGGGCGCGCCGCTCTCGCCACTGGCCGAGGAGTTGCTGCATACCGACCATCACGCCTGGTCGATGCCCAACGAGGGGGTGTGCTAACGATGCGCGCGTTTAATGTTGAGATGACGCGCCGGGGGTTTGCCTCGGCGCTTGCCGCGCTGTCTCTTATACACATCTCCGAGCCCACGAGACATGCGCAGATCTCGTAT
>CABSYS010000101.1:0-6010 GCA_902482045.1 uncultured Collinsella sp. | reverse complement strand
TCTACACCTATTAAGTCGTCGGCAGCGTCAGATGTGTATAAGAGACAGGTGGTGGCATTTGCCGGCGGCGCAGATAGCCACGGCCTCGCTCGAGGGCTTTTTGATGGCCCTGTGGCCCATCGTGCTCGTGATTATCGCCGCGGTGTTCACGTATAACCTGTGTGTGCGCACGGGCGCCATGGACGTGATCGGCAGCATGATTACCTCCATTAGCAGCGATCGTCGTCTGCTGGCGCTGCTCGTGGCCTGGTGCTTCGGCGGTTTTATGGAGGGCATGGCCGGCTTTGGTACCGCCGTTGCCATTCCCGCCGGCATGCTCGCGGGCCTTGGTTTTGAGGCCGTGCCTGCCGTTCTGATTTGCCTGCTGGCCAACGGCGTGCCCACGCCCTACGGCTCCATTGGCATCCCCACGGTGTCCGTTGCCGACCTGGTGGGTCTGGATTCCCTGCATTTGGCTACCGTTCAGCTGGTGCAGCTCGCGCCCTTCTTTGTGGCGATGCCGCTGCTTATCGTGCTGGTTGCGGGTCGTGTTGCTGATGACCAAGGTAACGTTGCAAGCGTTGCCGAGCGTCTGCACGGCGTTGCCGGCGTGGCACTGCTTTCCGGTGTGTCCTTTGTAGGTGCGGCCCTGGTCGTTGCCATGTTTGTGGGTCCCGAGCTGGCCGTGGTCGTGGGCTCCATCGTGTCGCTCGCGCTGACCGCCGCGCTTGCCATGCGCGCCGAGAAGTCCGGTCACCTGGACGCGCGCTTCCATATGAATATCGAGGCCGGCGAACAGCTCACCGTTAAATCGGCGCTTTCGGCCTGGTCGTGCTTCATTCTGATTTTTGTGCTGCTGCTGGGTACCTCCAACCTGGTTCCCGTCGTGCATGCCGCGCTCGCGCCGTCTGCGAGCCACGTGCAGGTGTATTGCGGCGAGAACCCCGGTACGCTTACGTTTTCGTGGATCAACACGCCGGGTGTTTGGATCTTCCTGGCCGCGTTTATCGGCGGTGCGATTCAGGGCGCTTCGCCGCGTCTGATGGGCGAGGTGCTGGCCGCGACCGTCAAGCAGATGATGCCGACGGTAATCACGATGCTTTCGGTGCTGGGCTGCGCCAAGGTGATGGGCTATGCGGGCATGATCTCGTCGATCAGTGCGTTTTGCATTGCCGGTGCCGGTGGGCTGTACCCGATTCTGGCTCCGTGGATCGGTGCCGTCGGTGCGTTCGTGACCGGTTCGGGCACGTCCTCGGGCATGCTGTTTGGTCCCATCCAGAGCCAGGCCGCTTCGGCGCTGGGTGTGAGTGACTACTGGATGGTCGCGCTGAACGCCCTGGGTGTCGCCGCCGGTAAGATGATCTCGCCGCAGACCCTCGCCATTGGCCTTGCCGCCGTTCACGTGCGCGGTAAGGACGCCGAGCTCCTGGGCGCAGTGCTGCCCTACGCCGCCGGCATGCTGGTCCTCATGAGTGTCATCGCCATGCTCGGCCAAGGCCTGCCGCTATAGTCGGCACTTGGGGGCGTTCCTTATGTGCCGGCATCTGGGGACACTCCTTTGCCGTTGCCTGTTCAAGAGTGTCCCCAGCGACTAGTCGTTTAAGAACGTCCCCAATGACTAGGCCGCTTGCGTGCGATTTTTGACCGTTGAGCGGGCGCTTCGCCGTTGCCGCAAAAACGTTTTTGCATATCGGGTACAACGGGCTTTACGTGAGTAAAGTGCGCGCCGCGTCCACGTGTCGCGCTTTTAAAGGAGGCCCCATGTCTGGTGTTACCCCTGCAGAAGTTCTGTCTAACTTTGGTCTTACGCTGGTCGAAGATCCCGCCGAGAACCAGCCCCGCCTGCTGGTGGACCTGCCGGCAGCCGAGCTCGTCGAGCATGCCATCCGCCGCAACGAAGGCCGCATGGCCTCCAACGGCGCGTTGGTGATCGAGACGGGGGAGCGCACCGGCCGCTCGCCTAACGACCGCTTTATCGTCGACACGCCCGACGTGCACGACAAGATTGCCTGGGGCGCTGTCAACCGCCCGCTGTCTGTCGAGAGCTACGAGGCCATCAAATCCGGCGTCGTCGACTATCTCAACGAGCGCGATGTGTTCGTCACCCGCGGTATGGCCGGTGCCGACCGCAACCATACACGTCGCCTGCTTGTCGCCTGCGAGCGTGCCAGTCAGGCGCTCTTTATTAAGCAGATGCTTGCCCGCCCGCTTGCCCGCGAAATCGCACGCACCGGCGAGCCTGACTTCTGCGTCCTTGCCGCGCCAGGTTACCAGTGTGACCCCGCCATCAAAGGCCTCAACTCCAGCGCCGCGGTGGTCATCAATTTCCAGGAGCGTGTGATTCTGGTCGCGGGCACCGGCTACTCCGGCGAGATCAAAAAGTCCATCTTCAGCGTCATGAATTACCTGCTGCCCGTCGAGGATGACGTACTGCCCATGCATTGCTCGGCCAGCATGGATCCCGTCACGCACGAGACCGCGGTGTTCTTTGGCCTGTCGGGCACCGGCAAGACCACGCTTTCGGCCAACCCCACGCGCCTACTGATCGGCGACGACGAGCACGGCTGGTCCGACATGGGCATCTTTAACGTCGAGGGCGGCTGCTACGCCAAGTGCGAGGGCCTGGACGCGTTCCACGAGCCCGAGATTTTCAACGCAGTTCGCTTTGGCGCCATCTGTGAAAACGTGGTACTCGATGAGAATCGCAAGCCTAACTACGACGACGTCTCGATCACGCACAATACGCGCGTGGCCTACCCCGTCGAGCATATCCCCAACGCGTGGACCAAGGGCATGGGCACCACCCCGAGCGTCGTGCTGTTCCTGACCTGCGACGCCTTTGGCGTGCTGCCGCCCATCTCACGCCTGACGGCCGATGCCGCCATGTACCACTTTCTGACGGGCTTTACGGCCAAGATCCCCGGCACCGAGGTCGGCGTCACCGAGCCCACGCCCACGTTCTCCTCGTTGTTCGGAGAGCCGTTTATGCCGCTCGACCCTCTGGTCTACGCCAAGATGCTCGGCGAGCGCATCGCCGACGGCCGCACGCGCGTCTACCTGGTCAATACCGGCTGGATCGGCGGCGGCTATGGCGTGGGTCATCGCATCGAGCTGGCCTACACGCGCTCGCTGGTCGCTCGCGCCCTCGACGGCACCATCGAGGACAGCGAGTTTGTGCACGACGACATCTTTAATGTCGACATTCCCACTACGTGCCACGGTGTGCCCGACGGCATCCTAGTGCCGCGCCAGTACTGGCAGAGCACCGCGCGCTACGACGAAGCCGCGCACAACCTGGCGGTGATGTTCGAGGAGAACTTCGAGAAGAAGTACTCGCACCTGCCCGAGTCCGTTAAGGCCGCCGGCCCGCACGCCCAGGTGTCCGCCGAGGCCCGTCATCGCGGCCGCGGCCTGCTGGGGCTCCGCCACTAGCGTCGCCTCAGACCCACAACCACCATAAGGGGGGCTGTACACCTTTGTGGTCGTTTTGCTCGCGCGGATGACTCGGGTTACAATACGCCTGACATATCGTCCCCTTCTCCGGATGGGGACAGCGCAAGCGCTCTTGTGACGGCACCGTAGGACTTTGAAGGTGGCCGTTGTAAGGGCGCTTTTTGTTTAGGCGCCCTCACTCGGGTGCGCACAATGAAGGGAGAGCGTATGAAGAGCTTTATTGCCGAGGATTCATTCTGGGAGCTGTTTCCGCGGGCAGCGGTCGGCGTTGTGGTTGTGAAGGGCATGAAGCCCGCGGCTCAGATTCCTCAAGAGGACGTGGATGCGATTGCGGCGTTGCTCGACCGCGCCAATATCGACGCGGAGCGTCATCTGACGAGCGATACCATCAGCGAGAACGCGCCGGTTAAGGCATGGCGCGAGGCGTATCGCCTGTTCAAGATCAAGAAGGGCGCGCGTTGCTCAGTTGAGAACCTGCTCAAGCGCGTGCTCAAAGGCAAGCCGGTCGGCCACATTACGCCGGCGGTGGATATCTACAACACGATTTCGTTGACTTATGCGTTGCCCGTTGGCGGTGAGGATTTGCATGCTATTGAGGGCAATCTGCGCCTGGCGGTGACCGACGGCGGCGACGCGTTCTTGCCACTTGGCGAGGAGGCGGATGATCCGACGCTGCCCGGTGAGCTTGCCTATATCGATGATGCGGGCGCCGTCTGCCGTTGCTGGAACTGGCGCGATGGCGTTCGCACGGCGCTGTCCGATGATTCGGCGGACGCATTTCTGGCGATTGAGTGCGTGGAGCCCGAGCGGATGGGGGATTGCCAGGCTGCCATCGATCGCTTGGCCGAGCTGCTCGAGCGCTATCTGGGAGCGACGGTCGTCGTTAAGACCCTAGTGACCCACGACAATCCCTGCGTGGAGCTGTAGCGGCGCCTAGAACCTATTGATGTCCCAAACCACCACAAAGGTGCCTGTCCCCTTTGTGGTGGTTTTTATGTTGATGGGTTAACAATTGGGATATTTGGGTACGGGGGTTCGGACATGCGGCTAAGATGTTAACCCGTTAGCATCATGCAAGCGAAAGGCGGTCGTCTCCCATGCAGCAGAACGACGAGACACGTTTTGAGGATTTTGTCGGACTGATCAGCGGGCTCTACAAGGAGATTCAGCGCATCAAGACGTCCGAAGGTGCAAGGCTTGGCCTCAAGGGCTCCGATGTCATGTGCCTGTACTACCTAGAGCGCAGCAAGGAAGGCCTGACTGGCGCCGACCTCGCCCGCATGGCCGGCGTTACCCGTGCCGCCGTTTCGCGCACACTGGCGCATCTGGAGGAGGGCGGCTACGTCGAGGTTGATGACTCGGGCGATGCGGCCGTCAAGTACCGTGCCCCGGTGCGCCTGACTGCCCTGGGCGGCGAGAGCATGAGCGAGGCCGATCGCATCATTCGCGAAGTGCTCGACACCACCGGTAAGGCCATGGGCGTGGAGCAACGCGAGCAGATGTACGCGTCGCTGCGTACGATTCTCAACACCTTGCGTGAGATCTAAGGCCGCCAAGGCATTTGCTTCTCATTAACAACTGCATCGTCCCGTTTGAGCGCGTATGCCGTGCTGGGACATTGTTGTCAAAATTCCCTGCGCGAGACCTGCGCAAGAAAGGATTCGCTATGTCCGTTCGCATTATTACCGATTCCGCCAGCGATATGACGCCGGCTGAGCACCCCGCTCTGCGTGTTCTGCCGCTGTCTGTCACCTTTGGCTCCGACGTGTATATGGATGGCGTCGATATCGATCACCAGCGCTTTTACGAGATGCTCGTGGAGCGCGACGAGTTGCCCAAGACCGGTCAGGTCAACCCGTACGCCTTTTCGCAGGCGATTGCCGAGGTTCGTGAGGCCGGCGACGAGGCGGTGATTATTACCGTGGGCGCCAAGCTTTCGGGCACCAACCAGAGTGCTCGTACGGCACTTGCCGAGGCGCCGGGCGGCGACGTGTTCGTCGTGGACAGCAATAACGTGACCTTGGGCGAGCGCGTGCTGGTCGAGTATGCGCTGCGCCTGGTGGACGAGGACCGTAGTGCGGCCCAGATCGCGGCGGCGGTCGAGGCCGTCCGTGACCGTGTGGTGGTTATCGGCCTGCTCGAGACGCTGGAATACCTGGTGCGCGGCGGCCGCCTGTCTGCTGCGGCGGGCGCTGTGGGTACGCTACTCAACGTGAAGCCGGTCGTGGCCGCCGAGGACGGCCTCATCGTGCAGTTGGGCAAGGCGCGCGGTTCCAAAAACGGTCGAAACCTGTTGAACCAGAAGGTCGAACAGGCGGGCGGCGTCGACTTCTCCATGCCGCTGGCGCTTGGTTATACGGGTCTTTCGGACGCGGTGCTCAAGAAGTATATCGAGGACAGCGCCGCGCTGTGGGCCGGTCATGCCGAGAACGAGCTGCCCATCCACACCATTGGCGCCACCATCGGCACCCACGTGGGTCCCGGCGCCGTAGCCGTAGCCTTCTTCCGCCCCGCCAACTAACCGACCTGCCATATACCACCACAAAGGGGACAGTGAACTGCCTCCCATTTCTTGGAC
>CABSYS010000100.1:0-6010 GCA_902482045.1 uncultured Collinsella sp. | reverse complement strand
GAAGCTCAACGGCTATGACGGCGGTGCGATCAATGCTGCAGGCAAGCTCAACATTGCGTACGAGGGCAAGAACACCGTGAAAACCGAGCCCGATTACACCGGAGCCGCCATCAAAGCGCAGGATGGCACTAACCAGAAAGCGGAGTTGAACATAACGAGCTCGAATAGCACGGATGAGCTCAATGTGACAGCCGAGGCCGATGCAATTAAATCCACAGGCGACCTCTCCATTTCCGGCCCAGGCACTGTGAACACCACAAGCACTGCTTCCGACGGAATTGAGGCAAAGGGCAATCTCTCTATCACGGGCTCGGGCACCGTGAATGCAACGGGCGGTACCGAAGGCATCCAATCCAAGGGCAAGACCACTATCGATTCCTCTGGCACAGTGATCGCTAAAGGAGGCGAAGGTTACGGCATCGCCGCGGGCAGTGACCTGATCGTCAAAGGTGGCGGCAAGGTAGAGGCAAGCTCTATAGGAGAAGCGGCGATTTGGGCTGACGACGGCATTAACATCTCGGGCGGCAGCCAGGTCGAGGCGAGCTCCAGGGAAACTCTTGCCGTCGACACCGATGGCAGTCTCACGGTCGCGGACGCCTCCCTTAACGCAAGCGGTGTTGAATATGGTGTCTATGGCTACAAGGGCATTGCGCTCGACCACGCGACCGTGACGGTCCGTACAAGCGGGGGCGGCGGCCAAGCTATCGCACTCTTCACCGACGGGGACGACATCGTCATCAAAAATGGTTCCATCGTGGACGCGTTCGCAGAAGGAGAGTTCTCAGCTGCGATCTCTACCAGAAACCACCAGCCCAACATCGCGGGTGGCCATATCTACATCAGCGACTCCGTTGTCAAGGCTATAGCCCGCTATGTCGAGTCCGGTAGCGACGGCCCCGATCACTACAGCAACGACCAAAGCGGCGAGGTCATCCCCGAGCATAGGGGCATGAACCTGGGCATCTTCGCCCAGACCTACGAGGGCATCACGCCCGCGACCATCTCGATCGTTCGCAGCAAGGTCACGGCTGAGGGAGACACGGCGGCAATCTTCGCCCTTGCCATAAGCGCGGACGGCAAGGCGATCGGCACTATCGAGATCGAAGGCGCCATCATCCAGACGCCTGCAGGCGGCAAGATCATTGACTATCGCTACGAGGAAGAGTACAGCCGCGGCATCTCCTACGAGGCAGGTCAAACCATCGGCACGGGCGATGCCGTAGTCGACTCCCCCTATAACGAAGCTGTTGCCAAGAGCACGGTCATTGCACCTTCCGAGGAGACCAAGCCCGAGGAAAAGCCCGGCGAGACCAAGCCCGGGGGTTCCAAGTCCGAGGGCACGAAGACGACCAAGACCGTTGCAGTTGCAACCACGGGAGCCAAGACCACCGGCAAGCTCGCGGCAACCGGCGACGTCTCGAGCGCAGCCATCGTGGCAGCCGCCCTTGCGGGAACAGCCGCCATCGCCGTAGGCGCCGTGGTGAGCCGCAAGCGCTCGTAAACACTTTTTCGCACGGGACGGGTGGATCGCGGCCCTTGCCTTCCTCGTCTACTTCTTCGTAGCGTAAGGGCAAGGCTGCAAAAGCTGAACAATAAAGCGCGGAGTCGCCATGCGGCCCCGCGCTTTTCTTTTAGCGCCGGTCCCTGCGCCGGCGTGCGGCCTATTTCTCCCCCATTTTGGCCATTTTGCCCTCCAAACGGCACTACCGCCGGCAACATCCAGCAGATACGCTGAATCTAGTCGTATAGGCCCTATGAGAACGGGAGCAACCATGGCAGCCTTGTTCACGACCCCCAAACGCAATGACACTACCGCCGGAACCCATGTTGCCGAACCCGACGTTCGCCGTCGCATAGGACTCGCGCACGGCAGCTGGCGCCGCGTGACGCGCCGCATCGTCTCGGGCGCCGTGTGCGCGCTCACGGTGAGCTCGCTGCTCATGCCGAGCGTCTCGCTCGCAGCGGAATGGGTCAAGGTCGGCGGCAACAAGTACAACACCGCGGCGAGCGACGAGGCCGGTACCTGGTCGTGAGACGGCGCCGACGACTTGAAGCTCAACAACTATAACGGCGGCGAGATCCAGGCCGCAGGCAAGCTCAACGTGAATTACTCGGGAACCAACATCGTCACTGCCGAATGGATTGAAAGCATCAACGTTTCTCATGGCACTAACGAGAATGCCGAGCTCAATATCCAAGGCGACGAGGGCGGCACGCTCAGCGTGACATCTACTGAGGACGCTATCCTCTCCACGGGTAATATCAACATCGACGGAGCCGGATCCGTCAACGCCACGAGCACTGGGCTTGATGCCATCAATGCCGGAGGTGATCTCGCTATCAAAGGCTCGGGCAACGTCAACGCCACGGGTGCATCGGATGGCATCAGGGCAAACGGCAATATCACGATTGACGACAGCGGAGCCGTCACCGCCAGGGCTACCAAGGACAAGGGTATTGGAGCCGACAAGAACCTCACCATCAAGGGTGGCGGGACGGTCGAGGTAAGCTCCGAGAAAGACGCTGCCGTCGAGGCCAAGGGCAGCCTCGCAGCCACAAACGCCTCCCTCAACGTAAACGGTGTTGAATATGGCGTCTATGCCCACAAGGGCATCACCCTCGATCATGCAAACGTGACGGTCCGTGCAAGTAAAGGCAGATACGGTGGCGCCAACGCCCTCTTCACCTACCAGGACGACATCGTCGTCAAGAACGGCTCCACCGTGGACGCGTTTGCGGAAGGCGAGGTTTCGGCTGCATTCTCCACCAGAAACGATCGACCCAACGAGAGGGGCGGCCACATCTACATCAGCGACTCCGTTGTCAAGGCCATAGCCCGCTATGTCGAGAACGGCGACGGCCCCATCCCCTACAGCGAAAACCAAGATGGCGAGACGAGGCGCGAACCCCAAGGCGAGAACATCGGCATCATCGCCCAGACCAGCGAGGGCGTCACACCCGCAGTCATCTCGATCATCCGCAGCAAGGTAACGGCCGAAGGAGATACAGCGGCAATCTTTGCCCGTGCCATGAGCGCTGACGGCAAGACAATCGGCACCATCAAGATTGAGAACGCCGCCATCCAGACGCCCGAAGGCGGCAAGGTCATTGACTATCGCAAGCTCCGTGACGGCATCTACGAGGCAGGCCAAGCCATCGGCACGGGCGACGCCACGGTCGACTCCCTCTATATCAAAGCAGTCGCCAAAAGTACGACCATCGCACCTCCCGAGGTAGCCAAGCCGGAAGACCCCAAGCCCGACGAGACCAAGCCCGCAGAAAGCAAGCCCGCGGAGTCCAAGCAGAACCCCAAGCCTGAGGGCTCAAAGCCGACCAAGGCCGTTGCGGCTTCAACCACGAAAGCCAAGGCTACCGGCGTGCTCGCGGCAACCGGCGACACCTCGGGTGCGGCCATCGTGGCAACCGTCCTTGCGGGAACAGCCGCTATCGCCGCAGGCACCATGGCGAGCCGTAAGCGTTCTTAGACGCCTCTGCGCACATGGCAGCTCCCGCGAAGGCCCCGAGCCCCAGCACCGTTTAACAACGCCACCGCCGAGCTCCCCTCCGGCGGTGGCGTTTTCCATATGCGTCCGCAGGGGATGCACGAGATTGTCTTTGGTCTAGCCCAACCGGCATACGCTGGCGTGCGACAATTGGGGCTGCCGATATCACAACACTGAGAGAAGCCCGTCATGGAAGCGCATCAAAAGCAGATAACCGTTTATTCGAATCATACGGAAAGCGTGCCTGTCATCTACCTTCCTGTGGTCGTGGGCGACGGCAGCGAGGTTTATAAGTGTTGCCGAGAGCTCGACTGTCCGCCATTCGCCCTCGTCACCATTGGCGGGCTCGATTGGAATCGCGAGCTGAGCCCCTGGGCATGCGACGGGACCGTACGCGATGCCGAGCCTTTCGGCGGCCAAGCTGCCGATTTTCTTGATGAGCTGCTGAATCAGATAATCCCCCAGGTCGAGTCGTCGCTTCCTCAGCCGCCCACCCGGCGCGGCATTGCTGGTTACTCGCTCGCGGGCCTCTTCGCACTCTGGTCCCTCTGGCAAACCGACGCCTTTGGCCGCGCGGCGAGCGCATCGGGGTCGCTGTGGTTTCCCGACTTTGTCGACCGTGCCAACACGACCCCTTTTGCCGGCAGCCCGCAAGCCGTCTATCTGTCACTCGGCAAAAAAGAAACCAAGACGCCCAACCGCATGATGAGACACGTACTCGACGACACGCGCGCAATGGAAGAGCTACTCATCGAGCGCGGCATCCCAACAACGATGGAACTCAACCCCGGCAACCACTTTGCCCAAACCGATCTGCGCATGGCCCGCGGCATACGCTGGATCCTCGCGCACTAAAAAGCCGGCCATGCGCATCGGACGCATGACCGGCTTATTTAACTGACTTGGGCACAACCGCTATTCGGCAGTCTCCTCGAGTTCCGAGACATCGAACTCAAAATCATTGCCGGGCAGAATTGCGTTGAGCACGATGCCAACCAGTGAGCCCACGGCAATGCCGGACAGCGAAATGGTCACGCCGCCCAGCTCCAACACGATGGCGCCGGCGGTGCTGTACGCGATGCCGAGCGAAAGCACGAGCACCAGCGCGGCAACCAGCACGTTGCGGTTGTTCTGGAAATCGACCTGGTTCTCGATGAGGTTGCGGACGCCCACAGCGCTGATCATGCCGTAGAGCACGAGCGACACACCGCCGATCACACACGCCGGCATGGCCGCAATGACAGCCGCGAACTTGGGGCAGAACGAAAGCACGATGGCGCAACACGCGGCAATTCGAATTACGCGCGGGTCGAACACGCGCGTCAGGGCGAGCACGCCGGTGTTCTCACCATACGTAGTGTTGGCCGGAGCGCCAAAGAGCGAAGCCAGAATCGTGGCAAGGCCGTCGCCGAGCAGCGTGCGATGCAGACCGGGATCGGCAATGTAGTTGCGCTCGCAGGTGGAGCCAATAGCGGAGATATCACCGATATGCTCGATCATGGTTGCAAAGGCCAACGGCATGATGGTGATGATAGCCGTCGTGGCAAGACCGCTATCGAACTGCGGCCCAAAGAGCGCAAACACGGTGTTATCCCACACGACGGGCAAGCCAACCCAGGGGGCGGCTGCAACGCCAGAGAAGTCGACCTCACCCAACGCGGCCGCAACGGCATAGCTCACCACGACGCCTAGCAGAATCGGCACGATCTTGACCATGCCGCGACCCCAAATGTTGCAGATCACGATAACGGCAACGGCAATAACAGCCACAAGCCAGTTGGTCTGGCAGTTGGCAATGGCGGAGCTTGCCAGGATCAGACCGATCGAAATGACGATGGGGCCCGTCACCACCGGCGGAAAGAAGCGCATGACGCGCTTGGCGCCAAACGCGCGGAAGAGTGCCGCAAGTACCGGATAGAGTAGACCGGCGCAGGCAACGCCCAGGCAGGCGTAAGGCAAAAGCTCGGCCTCGCCGTTGGGCGCGATGGCGGCATAACCGGCAATAAAGGCAAACGATGAGCCCAAAAATGCCGGCACCTTACCGCGCGACAAGAAGTGGAACAGCAGCGTGCCCAAGCCGGCAAACAAAAGCGTCGCCGAAACCGAGAGACCGGTGAGCACGGGCACCAGCACGGTGGCGCCAAACATGGCAAACAGGTGCTGCAGACCGAGCAGGAACATGCGCGGGCGGCCAAGCGACGATGCATCGTAGATGGCATCGGTGACGGCGGGCGTCGAAGACTGGGACATGGATGTCCTTTCGAATGGAAGGGTGATCGGGCATATCGGATAACCTGCCCGAACGATACGATCCGAACCATTGTACGCGATACGCCATGTCTCGCACGCGCCGCCACCTGCGAACGTTACCGTTATTTCCAAACGCGCTCGGCAACGCGCTTGACCAGCGCGATCTTTGCCCATTGCTCATCCTCGGTCAGCTTGTTGCCAATCTCGCAGCTGGCAAAGCCGCACTGAGGCGACAGATACAGGTTCTCGAGCGGCAC
>CABSYS010000099.1:0-6012 GCA_902482045.1 uncultured Collinsella sp. | reverse complement strand
TGTCTCGTGGGCTCGGAGATGTGTATAAGAGACAGACGTCGTATCTGCCGTCCTCGACATGCTCCGCTAGCCCGACCCAGAATTGGCCGTCGTGATATGACGATGAGCAGCAAGTCGCTGATAGTCGCCCTGCGAAGCTAGTTGCCTTGTTCGCAGCCGGGCCGCAGGCCGCACCTACGCTCGAGCTCTGCCACGAGGGCATCGTTGTCGGTCACCGAGACGATGGCGTCGCCGTCGTAGGGCGCCTCGATATAGACGCGGTCGAGCGAGTTGGCCGTCCCCGCCCAGGGCGTCTTGGTGCGCCGGACGCCCCGCACGTGGGCGTAGGGTATCACCGAACGCATCCCAGCGTACACGACGACGAGGCGGTCGCCGTAGAGCTCGAGGCGGTTGCTGCGGACGGGAAGGGCGGCCAGGGCCACGAGGGCCGGGACGGGCAGCAGCGCGAGCCAGCCCCATAGGAGCGCGGGACTCGAGCTCAGGAAACACGCGATACACGCCGCGGATAAACCGCTCGCCACAATCACCATGGCCGCTATGAACCACGGGTCTGTCCTGCCGGGGAACACCCGCTCCGGCCGCTCGCCCTTCTCACCCATTACGGCCTCTCTCCCGACGCTCTCCCTGGCGGAGCGTGGGGCCGGAGAGTGCCTTGAACCCGTCGCCGACCATCTCGCCCCCCGTTCCGTGGGCCTTCTGTAGTGGTGTGTACCCCCGACTGTTCGACGGATGTCGTACGATTGAACGTTTTTCGAACTTTTTTAAGATGGGTGCGGCAGGATCGAGCAGATTGTTCGCGCGAGAGGCTCCCCGCCGCCGCGCCCGGTCTCGGGTTCGATGCATCGACATCCGTCTCAGGTGGTGTCTCCGCTGCGCGACATTGCAGGGGGCAAAGCCGAGATGCCATGGGGTGCGCCGTGGCTTTGCCCGCGGGGCGAAGATTCTAGGAGTCCGACGTGGCCCGGAGGGGAGACGGACATGTAAGCGCTTATGATCGAGGAGCTGGCCGAGTGCCTGCCGCCGCTGTATGCGACCGAGGGAGGGGCGCTCGCCCTCGACCTCACAAACCCGGAAGGCGAGGACTACCTTGACCTCTGGTGCTCGCTTACCATCAACCTTTCGGGTGGCCCCTTCGCCTCCATGTGGCGCATTCACACTTGTGCCCGGCATCATGGACATGGGCGTCGCCAAGTCGGCCGACGGGGCGCAAGCCCCTGTTGACTCAACGTTCGACGAGATAAACCGCATGTTCTCAAAGCTCGGCTTTATCGATTACAATTCACGCCTCGCGCAAGGGCCGTTCTACTCCCCAAACCTAATCTGCCTGTCGCACGCATCGAGGCGACAGGGCGGCGCCTTCTCACGTGAGTCAATTCCTGTTTTACTGGTGCGGATCCCAACATGCCCTTATGCATGTTGCTCTGCCGCTTTCGAAACTTCAAAACCATTCGATTTTCGAAACTGAGTGGGAATAAGTTATCGGTACGCTTTTTTATAAAATGTAAAAAAGCACCCCCATAACTGATGAAATGGACGCCGAGAAAAAGGGGTGCATCTTGCGTATATACCGACGTGAAGATCTACCTCTATCTTGCATCGCGCGGGTACGAGCTTTCTGTGGGCCGTATTGGGAAGCTCGAGTGTGACTTCATCGCTCGTAGGCGCAATGCTTACGTCTACATCCAGGTCTCTATGTCGATTGCCGACAGAGGCGTCGAGGAGCGCGAGTACAGGCCGTTCGGCCACATCAGGGATGGGTATCCGCGCTACTTGTTCACGCTTGATCCTCTATTGCAGGAGAGGGATGGCGTCAGGCACCTTAACATGGCGTCGTTTATGCAAGATGGCGGTGATCTTATTTGAGCGGCGGCCAGATTCTTTTGCTCCCTAGTGCGCAAACAGTGCGGGCATCAAATGAGGACCATTGCCTCACGCAGAATCGATAGATTGAGGACTTGTTTTGATGTTGACAAGCTTTTGGCCAGTGACTCCTATTGCCGAGTGGGAATAGCGGAAATAACAGCCTCCGGACCTTTTGGTTCGGAGGCTTTCTTTTTCGTTCTGTTCGGAAGGAGCTCCTTGCCAGAGTCCCATGGATAGCGAACGGCTTTATCGAGCGTGTGCGTTTTCGTAGGCGCCTTTGATTTCTTCCGGCAAATTGTCGGGAATCAGCGTCTCCAGCCTATCCTCGCTGCCATCTTGAATCGCTTGCTTGTAGTACCAGCATTTGAACTTCAACATGTCCAGGGCACGGTTCATCTTCGCGATCTCCGACTCCATGTGGGCCTTCCGCTCCTCGAACATGGCCTTGCGCTGGGGGTATGTTGATGGACCCTCTGCACACCATTCCATGAACAGACGGATGTCCTTGATCTCCATTCCCGCCTTCTTCAGGCATTCGATGACCCGAAGCGCCTCGAGTTCCGTATCGCCGAATCGGCGAATGCCGGACATCCGCTCCAGCCCCGGGAACAATCCCTGCTTGTCGTAATACCGCAGCGTTGAGGCGGGCAGACCGAACATCTCCGCTACCTGTCCGATTGTGTACATGGCCCCTCCGGATAAATCTCGAATTCATTCCTTGACCTAAAGTCAGGTTTAGGTATTACCTTCATTCTCGTCAATACAAATCGGTAGCGCAAGGGGTGGTCCGTAATGGGCAAAACGGTTTTCGCCGGTGGCGTGAACGGTGTGGGCGATATCGCCGGGCATCTCGCTCTGGAACAGGCGCAACGAATGGGCATGGAAATCTAGGCGGGCTACTTAGCCGCGCGGAGACAGATTCGTGTCCAGAACCATCGATAGGAGGAAATCGATCATGGCAATTAAGCAGACGGCGGGCAGAGATGCCCTGGGGGACTTTGCCCCCAAATTCGCACAGCTCAACGACGACGTGCTGTTCGGCGAGGTGTGGAGCCGGGAGGGCGAGCTTTCCTTGCGCGACCGCAGCGTGGTGACGGTTGCGGCCCTGATGGCGCAGGGACTGACGGACTCCTCGTTCCAATATCATCTGATGTCCGCAAAGAACAACGGGGTGACCAGGGCTGAGATAGCGGAAATCATTACGCACGCGGCGTTTTACGCGGGATGGCCCAAGGCGTGGGCGGCCTTTCGCATGGCGAAGGAGGTCTGGGCAGATGATGATGCCGCTGATGCAAGAGCTGAGCATCAAAACGAGATGGCCTTTCCTATCGGTGTCCCCAACGACGCGTTTGCGAAGTACTTTATCGGGCAAAGCTACCTCGCGTCCCTTTCCACCGAGCAGGTCGGCGTCTACAACGTGACGTTCGAGCCCGGCTGCCGCAACAACTGGCACGTCCATCACGCCAAAAGCGGTGGCGGACAGATCCTCGTCTGCGTGGCCGGTCGAGGGTTTTACCAGGAATGGGGCAAATCGGCACAGGAGCTGCGCCCTGGCGACGTGGTCAACATCGCCCCGGGTGTGAAACATTGGCACGGAGCCGCGCCCGAGAGCTGGTTCTCCCATCTCGCGCTGGAGGTTCCGGGCGAGGAGGCCTCCAACGAGTGGTTGGAGCCCGTGATCGACGAGCAATACCTTAAAGCGACCGACAAGGAGGCTTAGGCATGGAGCAGTTGAAACTGACGCAGGAATGGGACAAGGTGTTCCCCAAAAACGACAAGGTTGAGCACAGCAAGGCGACTTTCCACAACCGATACGGCATCACGCTGGCGGCCGACGTCTACGTGCCTAAGAACGCGGAAGGCAAGCTGCCTGCCATCGCCGTCAGCGGTCCGTTTGGCGCGGTGAAGGAGCAAACGTCCGGCCTTTATGCGCAGAAAATGGCGGAGCTGGGCTTTTTCGCGATTGCCTTCGACCCGTCCTATACCGGCGAGAGCGGCGGTGCGCCCCGCTATGTGGCATCGCCGGACATCAACACCGAGGATTTCTGCGCAGCGGTGGATTTCCTCTCTGTGCAGAATAGCGTTGATCCGGAGCGCATCGGTATCATCGGCATCTGCGGTTGGGGCGGCATGGCAATCAATGCCGCAGCCATCGACACCCGTATCAAAGCTACCGCGGCTATGACCATGTACGATATGACCCGCGTGACCGCAAATGGCTACTTTGACGCCGAGGATTCCGAGCAGGCGCGCTTCGAAAAGCGTAAAGCGCTGAACGCGCAGCGCACCGAGGACTATAAAAATGACAGCTACGCGCTGGCGGGCGGCGTGGTCGATCAGCTGCCCGATGACGCGCCGCAGTTTGTGGCGGACTATTACGCCTACTACAAGACTCCGCGAGGCTACCATCCCCGCAGCCTTGGCTCCAATGGCGGCTGGAATGTGACGTCCTCGCTGTCGTTTTTGAATATGCCGATCTTGCAGTACGCC
Source organism: uncultured Collinsella sp. (assembly GCA_902482045.1). Lineage (GTDB taxonomy): Bacteria > Actinomycetota > Coriobacteriia > Coriobacteriales > Coriobacteriaceae > Collinsella. Next base: position 1,659 of record CABSYS010000099.1, on the reverse strand, counting down.
GGCGAGATCCGCTCCGCCGTGCTGCTGGTGCATGGCGAGAAGGCACACTCCCGCTATTTCAGCGAAACCGCGTACAGCAAGCTGACGGGGGACAACAAGGAATTGCTCATTATCCCCGGTGCCAGCCACACCGACCTCTACGATCAGATGGACGTCATTCCGTTTGGAAAGCTGAAAGCGTTCTTTGAGGAGTATTTGAAATAAGGCGTGCCTTGATTCAATGCCAAGTCTCCAGCAACGATTCTTCTAAAGAGAGGGAGTAGCTGAAACGAGGCGATTGATTAACTCCATTCGTTTTGGTTACAAGAAAACATGCTGCGCGCCTGCAGCATGAAGGAGAGGGAATCCTATGAATATCGTTGTATTGAGTGGTAGTCCGCGTAAGGGCGCCAATACCGACACCATGGTCGAGGCGTTTGCCGAGACCGCGCGCGAGGCCGGCCATACGGTCGAGGTAATCCGCGTTGCCGGCAAAAAGATCGCTGGTTGTCTGGGATGCCAGTACTGCTTTACCCATGAGGGCACCTGTGTGCAGAAGGATGACATGGCCGACGTGATCGAGTCGCTGAAAGACGCCGACATGGTTGTCTTCGCCTCGCCCATCTACTGGTTTGATATCACCGCGCAGGAGAAGGCCGCCATCGACCGCCTGTACGCCTTCGGTGCTACGGGCTTCCCGTTCACCAAGACGGCCCTTTTGCTCGATAGCCACAGCGAGGGCGTCTATGATGCGGCGATCGCTATGTACAAGTCGACCTGCGCGTACTGCAAGTGGGAGGACCAGGGCATTGTCACCATCAGCGGTATGACCGAGCGCGACAGCATGGCCTCCTCGCCCAAGTTGGAAGAGGTGCGAGAGCTCGCTCGCAAGCTCGCCTAAGGACAAGAAGAACGCATGGCAATCGGTGTTGGTGGAAAATGCTTGCTATCCTTACCAAGAGGAATGCTGATTGCCATGCGTTGATGCTTCCGCGGACAATTCCGGCGTGCTAAAACGCCTTCTCGTTCAAGAATTCCCTGAACGCGGGAATGTCAAAGCCAACGAGACCACGCCCGCGCTCTCCAATGACGCCGTCCTCCAGGAGGCGGCGTTTGTATTGGCTTGCGTAGTTGCTGGCGACGCCCATGCGTTTGGCTATCTCCGAGACCCTGCTGGGGCCAGAATCGGGCAGCATCGCGAGCAAAAACTCAATGTCTTTATCGGAAAGCTCCCGATAGGTCGTTTCGAGAGAAGCCCGATGTCATGCTTCTCGAGTTGCCTGAAGACGCCATTCATGTACGTGCACCAGTTACCCTGAGTCTCCTGAGCATATGTCCAATCGATGCCGACTGGCCCAATCTGAACGCCGCTTATGCACGCGCGAGGCTGTGAGAGGCGGCTATCTGCCGCCTCTTTGGTTCGCTCGATAATATCTTCGAGCATGCCTGGCATGGCGGAGACATTTGCTGCGGTCCATGGTGGCCCCTTTGCAGGTTTTGCTAGTTTTTGCAACTTTTGCTAATTTTTGCAAGTTTTGCTAACGGTTTAACATGTCTTGTGCCGCGGGATTGCGGGAGTGAAAAACGGGGATTCCTATTATTCCGACTACGTTGCAGCGAGCGGGGCCCGGAGCGCGATGTTGCTGCGCTCCGGGCCCCACCGTTTTGAGAGCTTATGGC
>CABSYS010000098.1:0-6059 GCA_902482045.1 uncultured Collinsella sp. | reverse complement strand
TGTTACAGATCGAGATCTTTCTGGGACGCCCACCTGTTTGTCTAAATCTGTAACAGGTAGAGGTTCAAAAACCGTCTAGATGTTACAGATCGAGACAATACTGCTGCGGAGTGCCGCCATCGACTGCTACCCTAGGCCCTAACTGATGAATTTGTCCTGATAGGCGCCCTAGAGCGAGATTTCGCGGCTACAATAGTGCGGTTACAACGACGTAATGCACTCAATGCAAGAAAGGATCCGCATGGCAAGCCTGTCGGATGAAATCTCGTCGCGCCGCACATTCGCGATCATCAGCCACCCGGACGCCGGTAAGACCACGCTTACCGAGAAGTTGCTGCTCTATACCGGCAGCATCCAGACTGCCGGCTCGGTCAAGGGCAAGAGCTCGGCCAAGCATGCCGTCTCGGACTGGATGGACATCGAGAAGGAGCGCGGTATTTCCGTTACCTCCTCGGTCCTGCAGTTCACCTATAACGGCGCCTGCGTCAATATCCTCGATACCCCCGGCCACCAGGACTTCTCGGAGGATACCTACCGTACCCTTATGGCCGCCGACGCCGCTGTCATGGTCATCGACGGCGCCAAGGGCGTCGAGGCCCAGACCAAAAAGCTCTTTAAGGTCTGCACGCTGCGCCACATTCCCATCTTCACCTTTGTGAACAAGCTCGACCACGAGGCCCGCGATCCGTTTGAGCTCATGGAGGAGATCGAGAACGTCCTGGGTATCAATACGTATCCCATGAACTGGCCGATCGGCAGCGGCCGCAATTTCCGCGGCGTGTTCGATCGTCAGACCCGTCGCGTTATCGCCTTTGAGGGCGATGGCCACGCCAACGCCACCAAGAAGGTCGCCGAGGTCGAGGCCGAGCTGGGCGACCCCGCCATGGACGAGCTTATTGGCGAAGAGAACCATAAGAGCCTGATGGACGACATCGAGCTGCTCGATGGCGCCGGCGACGAGCTCGACCTGGATGCCGTGGCTTGCGGCAAGCTGAGCCCGGCGTTCTTTGGCTCGGCGCTCACCAACTTTGGCGTGGAGCCCTTCCTCAAGGAGTTCCTGCGTCTGGCCCCGACGCCGCGCGCCTATACCGATACGCTCACCAGCGAGCCGGTCGATCCCTGCCGCGACGACTTTAGCGGCTTTGTGTTTAAGATCCAGGCCAACATGGACAAGAACCACCGTGACCGCATCGCCTTTGTGCGCATTTGCTCGGGCAAGTTCGAGCGCGGTATGGACGCCTTCCACGTGCAGGGCAACCGCAAGCTTAAGCTTGCCACGGGCACGTCGATGATGGCCGATGACCGTGCCATCGTGGACGAGGCGTACGCGGGCGATATCGTGGGCCTGTTCGATCCGGGTATCTTTAGCATCGGCGACACCGTGTGCTCCGGCAAGCGCCACGTGCAGTATCCGCAGATCCCGACGTTTGCTCCCGAGATGTTCGCTCGCATTACGCAGGTCGACACGCTCAAGCGCAAGCAGTTCGTCAAGGGCATGGAGGAGCTTGCCCAGGAGGGTGCCATCCAGATCTTCCGCGAGCTGGGTGCCGGCATGGAGAGCGTCATCGTGGGCGTGGTCGGCGTACTGCAGTTTGAGGTGCTCGAGCGCCGTCTCAAGGCCGAGTACCGTGTTGAGGTTCGTCGCCAGCCGCTGCCCTATACGGACATCCGCTGGATCCAGAACGACCCCGACACCATCGATATCCCGGGCCTTTCTCTCACGCGCGACACCCTGCGCGTCGAGGACATGCGCGGCGGCAAGCTGCTGCTGTTCACGAGCCCGTGGAATGTGGATTGGGCAACCGACCACAACCCCGACCTTATCCTGTCGGAGTTTGGCAACGTAGCCTTTTAACGCATCGGCGCGGTGGTCCTGCGGGGCTGCCGCGCCGTTTGCTTGCCTGATGTCGTGTGAGCGGCTATCATACCCACCGTCGTCTTAAGACCGAGGCGTCCGAGCAGTTCGGGTCCGATATCCTGCTCGTTAAACCTAAAACCAAAGGAGTACATAATGATCAAGAAGGTCATGGAGGACTACAAGGTCCTGTTGCGGAGCATTCCCGCGGCAACGGTTTCGCTGTTTTTCGTGAGCGTCATCATGATGAACCTGCTGGCCAACAAGGAGCTCATCAGCCTGCCGTATCTGGCGCTCGATTGCGGCTTTGTGGTGAGCTGGGTTTCGTTTTTGTGCCAGGACATGATCTGCAAGCGCTTTGGCGCCAAGGCATCCATCAAAATCTCTATCCTCGCGCTGCTGGTCAACCTGGCCGTGAGCCTGTGCTTTTGGGCATGCTCGCTCACGCCCGGCATGTGGGGCGCCTACTACGACACGGGCATGATCGAGGTCAACACCGCCCTTAACGCCACCATCGGCGGCACCTGGTACGTGGTGCTGGGCTCTTCGCTGGCAATGCTCGTTTCTGCCGTGGTTAACTCCACGCTCAACCAGTCGCTCGGCCGCATGCTCAAAAAGAATAACTTTGCGAGCTTTGCCTTCCGCTCCTATGTGTCCACGGGTGTTGGCCAGTTTATCGACAACCTGGTCTTTGCCATTGTAGTGAGCCACACGTTCTTTGGTTGGACCTGGGTGCAGGTTCTTATGTGCTCGCTGACCGGCGCTGTCGCCGAGCTGCTGTGCGAGGTCTTCCTGAGCCCCGTGGGCTACAAGGTCGTGCGCGGCTGGGAGCGTGAGAATGTGGGCTCCGAGTACCTCGAGCGCCACGCAACCGCCTAAGGAGCAAGTATGCGGATTTTGATCACGGGTGCTTCGGGCGGTATCGGAGCCGCATGCGTGCGGCGCTTTTTGGACGAGGGCCACGAGGTCGTGGGCTTTGATCTGCTGCCGGCGGCAATCGAACACGAGCGCTACCGCCATCTGATCGTTGATGTCCGCGAACCGGACTCGTTTCCAGACGACCTTGAACCACAGGTAATCGTAAACGTTGCCGGTACGCAGGATTCGGCCGACGATATCGCCGCCAACCTGCGTGGCACCATCAACGTGACCGAGCGTTACGCCTTTGTGGGAGAGGGGCTTGCCGCCAAGCCGGCGCCGGCTATTAAATCCGTGGTCAATGTGGGGTCGGCGAGCGGGCATACGGGATCGGAGTTTCCCGACTATGCCGCCAGCAAGGGCGGCGTTATCGCCTACACCAAGAACCTTGCAAACCGTCTGGCGCCGCAGGCTATCGCCAACAGTGTGGACCCGGGCGGCGTTATCACGCCGCTCAACCGTTGCGTGATGGAAGACGAACACCTGTGGAGCCAGATTATGGAGCTCACGCCGCTTAGGCGCTGGGCCACTGCCCAAGAGATCGCCGAGTGGATCTACTTTGTGGGCGTGACCAACCGGTTTATGACCGGACAGAGTCTGTTGATCGATGGCGGCGAGGCCGGCCGCACACAATTTATTTGGCCCGAATAGGAAACGCGCCCGATGGAAAGCCGTCGGGCGCGTTTTTGGTATATCGATTTTTAGTCGAGGCAAGTCCAGTTGACGGGGGTCGAGCCGTGCTGCTCGAGTAGCCGATTGGCAGCGGAGAAGGGGCGCGACCCCATAAAAGCGGGGAGTTCTGCTGTGGCACGGTTGGCCGAAAGCGGCGAGGGGTGCGTGGAGGCCAGGCAGAACTTGTCGGTTGCCTTGCCCGCACCAGTTGCGACGAGCTTGCCTTCGACCATCTGCTGGGCAAAGCGACCCCATGCTAAAAAGACGACCGACTGGGGCAGCTGGCAGCAGCGTTCGATAACGTAGTCGGTGAGCGTGCTCCAGCCCAGTTTGGCGTGCGAGTTTGCGGCATGCTCGCGCACGGTGAGCGTAGTGTTGAGAAGCAGGACGCCCTGTTGTGCCCATGGTGTTAGGTCTCCCGTGGCGGGAGTGGGGCAACCCAGATCGGCTTTGAGTTCCTTATAGATATTGCGCAGGCTCGGCGGCAACTTGGTTTGCGTCGCGGGGACCGAGAACGACAGCCCCATGGCCTGGTTGGGTCCGTGATAGGGGTCTTGACCCAAGATGACAACCTTGACCTGGTCGGCCGGCGTGTAGGCGAGGGCATTGAGGATGTCGTCTTGTGCCGGGTAGATAGTCTGCTCGGTACGCAAAAGGGCGATGCGCTCGAGCAGCTGGTTCGTAGTGTCACGTACCGGCTGCGGCGCATCGCCCAGCCAAGTTGTTATGTTGCGGTCGCGAGTCGTGGTGTCCATGGGGCTCCTTTATGGCAGATGCTCTGTTTGCATCTATTGTAAAGGCGCACCGGTTGCCTTTATGCTGCGGCTGCATAAGGAGTGGGGACTACGAGACGCGCTCAGGCGCTCCTGCCATACGGGCCTGTCCATGTCCACGGAGGCGCGGAAGCTCGACGGTTGCCACCATGACGCCAGTGAGGATGAGGGCGGCGCCAAAGAAGGCGATGGGGCTCAAGACCTCGCCAACCAAGAAGAACGAGAAGACGGCGGAGCAGACCGGCTCAAGCGAGAAGGCGAAGCCGGTGGTCTCGGCGGGCACGTGGGGCTGCACGAGCGTCTGGGTGATAAAGCCGTAGGCAGAGCAGATGAGTGCGAGCGCGACGACGACCACGATCTCGCTGGGCGTATTGGGAAGTGTGAAACCGCCAAAGACGCATGCGGCGATGCCCGAGAACAGGCCGCCAAAGCCCAGCTGCCAAACGCCCAGGGACAGCGGATCGACTTCTTCGACAAAGCGCTTGGCCACGATAATGTGGCTGGCATAGATAAAGGCGGAGAGCAGCATGATGATCGCGCCGGGATTCAGGCTGGTGAAGTCGGCGCCCGAGAGCAGCAACATACCGCAGGTGACGATGGCGGTGCCGACGAGCACTTTGCGCTCGGGGGCGCGACGCAGCAGGGCGGCGTTGGCAAACGGCACGATCACGACCGTCAGGCTCTGCAAAAAGCCGGCGGTGGAGGCGGAGGTGAGGCTGGAGCCCAGGCACATGCAGGTGAGCTCGGTTGCCATAATGGCGCCGATGATGGCGGCACGGACCATAAGGTCACGGTTGATGCGCAACGCGTGCTTGTGGAAGAGCAGCAGACAGACCACAAAGGCGATGATACAGCGTAGCGCGACGATGCTCGTGGCGTTCATGCTGTCCATACCGATCTTCATGAGGGGATACGAAAAGCCCCATGCGACGGGAACGGAAAATGAGAGCGCGATTGCTTTTTTGCGATCCATGGGACTCCTTTTGTTACAGAACGGTTTCGTAAAAAGGATTCTGCTCCCAGATTTGGATGTAGTAAAGCGAATGTATCTTCAGTATGATTAAGAAACGCTAAAGTAGATGCGAAAAGCCCTGGCAAAACGTTTTACGGCTACATCGATGTGGAGGCACGATGGCATCGCGGTATCAGATTGTTTGTATGGTGGTCGATTGCGGCAGCCTGAAACGTGCGGCGGACGAGCTGGGCTATACGCAAAGTGCGGTGAGCCAGGCCGTCAAGGCGCTCGAGCGCGAGCTGGGCACCACGCTTATCGAGCGCGGAAAGCAGGGCGTTTCGCTTACGCGCGACGGTAAACAATATCTGCCGTACCTGCGCCAGATCGTGACCGCCGAGGCCGAGCTCGAGGGCAAGCGCCAGGAGCTGCTGGGGCTTTCGTCGACCGATATTCGCATTGCGACGTTTACCAACGTGAGTCGTACCATGCTGCCGCGTGTGATCCGCGACTTTGGTGCGCTGCACCCGGGCGTGCACTTTACCCTTAAGCAGGGCGATTACACGCGCAACGCCCAGTGGGTGCACGATGGCGTAGTTGACTTTTGCTTTACGGCACGCGGATTTACCGCGGGGCTCGAGAAACGCGTGGTCTATCACGACGAGTTGGTGGCATTGCTGCCGGCCGCGCATCCGCTGACGGCAAAGGAGAAGGTGACGCTCGCCGATCTGGCGTCCGAGCCGTTTGTGCTGCTGGATGAGGGCGAACAGAGTCTGGTGCTCGATGCATTCGCGGCGCATGGACTGTCGCCACACGTGACGAGCGAGGTGACCGACGACTACACCATCATGGCGATGGTGGAGGAGGGCCTAGGCGTGAGTATGCTCTA
>CABSYS010000097.1:0-6064 GCA_902482045.1 uncultured Collinsella sp. | reverse complement strand
TAGCCCGCGCGCACGTTGCACACCAAGTTTGCTACATCGAGCAAGGGAAAGCTGGGCAGGCCGAACACGTCCTTGAGCTGCAGAGAAAACTCGTCCCAAACACTCGTATAACCGCAGTCCTCGATAATGCATTTCACGTTTGCGGGCAGAGATTCCCCCGCGACGTTCATGGCGGTTGCCGCGCCCATCGACTCGCCAAAGACCAGGATGCGCGCCTCGGGGTCAGCCTGAACGATTCGCTCGATCCATGCGACGACGTCGAGGCGCTCGGGCCAGCCCATGCCGATATAGTCGCCGCCGGAGCGCTCGTGGGCGCGGGCGGCGGGTGCGAGTACGTTCATGCCGCGGTCATGGAATCGTTTGACGTATCGGGCCATACCGATGGGCTCGTTGGTATATCCATGCAGGCAGACAGCGTAATCATGGGTGCTTTCCGGCGCCGCAAAATACCAGGCGGCAAGTTCGGTTCCGTCATCTGCGGTGAGGCTGCTGCTCTCGCGATTCTCTTTAAACCACGCCCGCGCCTCGGTTTCCTCGGTATCCGGCTGCTCACCTTTTTTGTCGTTCTTGCTATCCTGCATCATCTTCATGGTGTACGGCGCTTGGGGATTCAGGGCAAAGTCAAACAAGAAGTTGCCGGCAAATCCGAGCAACGTGACAACGAGCGCCAACGCAACGACGCCGGCTATCTTGAGCTTTCGATGGGAACGTGCGTTTTGAGACATAAGAAGCTTTCCTATAAGATGTTAATACATCAACATTTAATGCAAGCGCATTATGGACGTTCACCGTTGATGCGTCAACAAACAAAGAATGGGTAAACAAAGGGTCACGTAAGGTGCAAATTTCGCACGCACCCAGACGCTTTGATATAGTGTTGAGAACTCTTTACGTTGGAGGATGTAACCGGCATGTCCGATTCGAGCGACAGTTCTAAGCCGCGACCCAAGACCGCGGCCGTTCCACACTACACAGTGGGCGAGGAGATCATGAACTCCGTCACCCATGGTGTCGGCTGCCTGCTGGGTATCGCGGGCTTGGTGCTCCTGATCGTATTCGCTGCCCTGCGCGGCGGAGGCCCGGCCCACATGGCCGCGGCGATTGTCTATGGCGTCAGCATCATTCTCGAATATCTGGCCTCCACGCTCTATCACGCGATTCAGCCCGCGCGCGCCAAGCGCGTGTTTCGCATCATCGACCACAGCTGCATCTACCTGCTCATAGCCGGCAGCTATACGCCGTTTTGCCTCATCACGCTTGCAAACGACGGCGGCCCTATGCTGTTCTTTGCCGTGTGGGCCATCGCCATCATCGGCATCGCGCTCGAGTGCTTTTTGCGCGAGCGTCAGCCGCACTGGGTAAGCGGCCTGGTCTACCTGCTGATGGGCTGGCTCGTTGTCTTTAAGCTGCCCGAACTTGTTGCGCTGCTCAACCCCGTGGCACTTGCCCTGCTCGCCGTCGGCGGCGTGTGCTACACCGCGGGCGTGCCGTTCTATATCGCCAAAAACGTGCGCTATCTGCACAGTGTTTTCCACTTGTGGGTGCTCGCCGGCAGCATCTTCCAGTTCATGGCGGTGATCCTCTTCGTAATCTAGCGACCGCGCCCGCGTCCTCGTTTGGGCGCCGGCGCAATTGCCGTATCCGCCATCAACGTTTTACCCTAACGTCCCGAATCTTGGAGGTTCGAGAAACTCCCGATGGACATAACCATCTCCCTTATTACCACGCTCGTCCTGACGCTTATCAACGGCTACTTCTCCATGTCCGAGATGGCTCTCACCACGGCAAAGCGCGCCGTGTTGGAGCACGATGCCGAGGAGGGCGATAAGCGCGCCGAGCGCGCCGTCCAGCTCGCCGCCGACTCCGATCAGCTGTTGGCCACCATCCAGGTCGCCATCACGCTCGTGGGCTTCGCCTCGTCTGCCGTCGCCTCGACGAGCCTGTCCGACCCGCTTGCCACGTGGCTCATGAGCTTTGGCATCGCGCCGCTTTCCGCCATCGCGCGCGGCCTGGCGCCGGTCATCATCACCGTCGCCGTCGCCTTTGTGTCCATTGTGATCGGCGAGCTCGTGCCCAAGCGCATCGGCCTCGCTAACGCCGAGGGCGTATCCAAGCAGGTCGTGGGACCGCTCTCCGTGTTCCAAAAGATCGCCCGCCCGCTCGTGTGGCTGACTGGCGCCTGCTCTGACGGCCTGGCCCGCATCCTGCGCATCAAGAGCGCCGACGACCGCCAAAACGTCTCGGAAGAAGAGATCAAGTACATGGTCTCGGAGCAGGACGACCTGCTCGACGAGGAAAAGCGTATGATCCACGAGATCTTTGACTTGGGCGATACCGTTGCCCGCGAGGTCATGGTGCCGCGCGTGGACACCACCATGTGCGAGGACGACGAGACGGTCGCCGATGTGCTGTCCACTATGCGCCAGACCGGCTTCAGCCGCATCCCCGTCTACCACGAGGATCCCGACAACGTCGCGGGAATCGCGCACATCAAGGACCTGATCCAACCCGCGCTCGACGGCAAGGGTGACCAGCCCATCGCCGGCTTTTTGCGCGACGCCACCTTTGTGCCCGATACCAAGGACATCCTGCCGCTGCTGTCCGAGATGCAGACCTCGCACGACCAGATCGTGGTCGTCGTGGACGAGTACGGCGGCACGGCCGGCATCATCACCATCGAGGACATCGTCGAGGAGATCGTCGGCGAAATCGAGGACGAGTTCGACCCCGACAACAAGTACCTCACGCGCCTTTCGCGCCGCGAGTGGCTTGTCGATGGGCGTTTTTCGTGCGATGACGCGATTGAGCTTGGTTGGCCGCTCGAGGAAAGCGATGATTATGAGACCATCGCCGGCTGGATTTTGGAGCTTTGCGACTCGGTGCCCGACATCGGAGAGGTGTTTGAGGTCGCGGGGTACAAGTTTAAAGTTCAGTCGATGCGTGGCCAGCGCATCTCGCTCATTCGCGTGATCGCTCCGGCCGAAACCGATAAGAAGGATTCCGAGTCCTCGGCAGAGAAGCCGGCGGCGTCGGGCGCGGGTTCTGCGGACCCGCACGACGGCGACGAGTAGGGCAAGGAAGAGTAGGGGAGAGTTATGGCAGGCCTGTTCAACATCCTTAAGGTCACCGTCAGCGAGGACAAGATTTGCGCGCACGTGCTGGTGAACCCCGGCATGCCGCTCATGACCTCGGAGGATATCGAGGCTACGGCGCGCGTGTACTACCTGGTGCCCGCGATTGCCAAGCACCTGTGCCTGGGCGATTCGGGTCGCGAGTTCCAGGACTGCATGGGCCAGACCGAGCTTTGCCACCTGCTGGAGCACGTGACGGTCGAGCTCATGAACGAGACCGGGCTTGCCGGCAGCATCTCGTGCGGCCGCACCCGCGTGAGCGAGCATGACGAGCGTGTCTTTGAGGTTGAGCTTTCGTGTCCCGATGACGCGTTGGCCATTGGCGCGCTGTCGTCGGCGACCTTTATGATGGACTGGGCGTACCTGCACGCCGACCAGCCGGCCCCCGACGTGGAAGGCACGGTCGCGGGCCTGCGCAACCTGGTGCTGGGCATGCGTGCCGAGGCCGAGGGCAAGGACCCGCACGAGGCCGTTGCCGCTGCGAACGGCGAGGACGTGGCCGAGGATGTGCCCGAGGGCGACGCTCCTGCCGACGCCGACACTGAGCCCGTTGCCGAGGCGCCCGTTGAGCCCGAGTCTGCGGAGCCCCAAGGCGTCCCGAGCTTTGACGACGAGCCGCAGATGCCAATCGATACCGAGGGCGCGGTCGCCGAGAACCACGAGGCCCCCGCGGCCGTCTTTGGCGGTGCGGCAACGGCTCCGTCCGGCTCGGCGCACGAGGGCAACCTGCCGCTGGTCGATGGCGCCGGCGAGAACCCGGCCGCCACGGTGGCCATGCCTGCCATGCCGCAGGAGTAGGTTCGCTCGCTTATCACCATCATATTCCTGCGCTTTTACCGTACGCAGATGAGCGCGACGGCAAGTGTTGCGCTGCGGGTATAATGGACAGCATTCAAACGGTGGGCATCGAGGTGCCCGCAGGAGAGGAATGATCATGGGAAAGACTTTCAGCTTTGTCTCCGGTGCGCTCTTTGGTGCTGCCGCCGGCGCTATCATCGGCGTTGCCCTGGCCCCGCGCTCGGGTGCCGAGACCCGCGCCATGGCCGCCGATATCGCCAACGATGCCTGGGACAACATGCGTGACACCTACGAGCACAGTGCCGAGGAGGCTCGTGCCGCGGTCAGCGACTTTGGTCCGATGGTCGATGCCAAGACCGATGACCTGCGCGCCAAGGTCGACCTGGCCCGCGAGCGCATGGATCAGCTTCGCGAGCGGCTCAACGACGCCATCTCGGGCGGCAACGTGACGCCCGCTGCCGACGTCGTGGTCGAGAACGTCACCGAGGCCGGCACCGAGGCCACGGAGCCCTCGACCGAGGCATAATGCGCGCAGGGGATTTTGTCGGCGTCAAGGTTTATCGTAAGCCTGCCGAAGACAAGCGCACCAAAAAGGACGGCACGCCGCGCAGCCCCAAAAAGCTCGGCAAGATTCACTTTCCCGTCTTTACCCCGGGCGGCACGCGCGTGGTGGGCTTTATGGTCCGCCAGTCCGATATCGCGGGTATGATCGAGCGCCCCGACCGGTTTGTGGCGCTCGATGCCATCGGCGTCTATGAGGGCGCTGTCGCGGTCGACGACGTCAAGGGCACCTACGATGCCGCCGCGGCCAAGCGCCTCGATATCAACCTGGATGATTGCATTATCTGGGTTGGCATGGACGTGCGCACGGAATCGGGCGATGTCGTGGGCTACTGCTCGGACGTTGAGTTCAAGCCGCGCTCGGGTATTGTGCAGACGTTCTGTGTGACCGCCGGTGCCGCTTCGAGCGTGCTGGTGGGCGACACGCAGATGCCGCCGACGATGCTGCGCGGCTATGCGGACGGCGCGATGATCGTTTCGGACGAGGTCAAGGCGCTCGGGTATTCGGGCGGCGCGGCCGCCAAGGCTGCCGAGGCCAGTGTCGTGGTGGGCGATAAGGTCAAGAAGGGCGCCAAGGTGCTCGATGACAAGGGATCGGTCGCCGTGGACAAGGGCAGCCGCGCACTGGGCAAGCAGCTCGGCAAGACGCGCGGTATGTTCAAGGCCTTTAAGGACGAATATCAAAAGGCGAGCGGGGGCTCGTCAAAAGCTAGCAAATAGCGACGTATCAAATGATGGGAGGCGAGCCGGAGACGTGTTGCTCCGGCTCGCTGTGTTTATGGGGGAGGGCACATGCGCCAAAACGGATCTAACTTAAACGGGCGCTCGGGTGCGCGTCCGACGGCGCGCCGCGACCTGGGGCAGCTGCCCAGCGGCCAGCGTCGACGTCGCCGTAAGCCCGGCGCGATGTACCTCAACCATAGCCGTGGGTTTAGCGATCGCAGCGCGCGCATCGGCAACGGGCGCTCGCCGCGCCGACCGTCCCGCCTGCCCTATGCGCTCATCGCCGTGGGTTGCGCGCTCGTGCTGTTTATCGCTGCCGTCGTGGGCTACGTCAACCGCAGCGTGGACGTGGAGCTCAACGGGCAAAAGACCGCGGTGCGCGTGGGCTCTACGTTGCAGAATCTCATCGACGATCAAAGCCTGACCGAAACGTACGACGCCGGCGATCTGCTGGCCGTCGACGATAGCGTGCTCAAGCGCCATGGCGGCGAAAAGCTGTCGGTGAAGGTCGACGGCAAGCGCGTGAAGCAAGGCAAATGGGATAGTCGCGAGCTTACGGGTGGCGAGAAGGTGACGGTCAAGGACGGCCGCAACGTGTACGAAAAGCATGAGGTCCAGGCCACGACTATCGAGCCAAAGCTTAAGGTCGAGGGCACGGGTGCCATTGAGTATGTCAAAACCTGGGGTGTTCAGGGCCGCTCCGAGGTATGGGTCGGCGAGCAGTCGGGCAAGACGCAGGACCGCGGCGAGGTCGTGCCCGCCACCGACTGCGTGGTCGAGTGCGCAAGCGTAGCGCCCAAGGGCAACGAAAAGTACGTGGCCCTGACATTTGACGAGGGTCCGAGCGGCGC
>CABSYS010000096.1:0-6131 GCA_902482045.1 uncultured Collinsella sp. | reverse complement strand
TACGAGATCTGCGCATGTCTCGTGGGCTCGGAGATGTGTATAAGAGACAGCTTGTCGAGGGCCTCTTGCAGGGCGTCCTCGTTTTCCTGCGGCAAGATCGAACAAGTCGAATAGACGAGCGTGCCGCCCGGTTTGAGGGCTCCCATGGCGCGGTCCAGAAGTGCTCGCTGCGAGCGGGCGCACTTGCCGAGCAACTGCTCGGTGAGGCCGCGCAGACTCTTTTCGTTGCCGCTGATGACGGTGCCCGTGCCGGTGCAGGGGGCGTCGAGCAGGATGCGGTCAAAGCGGAAGAACTCGTCGAGCTCGCGTGCGTCGATGCGCATGACGGGCACGTTTTTTGCGCCTTGGCGGTGGAGGTTGGCTTCGAGCTTCTCGGCGCGGGGAATGTTCATCTCGCAGGCCGTGAGGTGTGCCTGGCTCTGGGTGAGGGCGGCGATCTGCGTCGTCTTGCCACCGGGGGCCGCGCACATGTCCAGGATGTCCTCGCCGGTCTGAGCGCCCAGGACCAACGGCGGCATCATGGACGACAAGCTCTGCAAGTAGATCTTGCCGTCGCGGTAGATGTCGAGGTCCCACAGGTCGGAAACCTGGGCCTCGGGTAGGATGAAGGCGTCCGGATACCAGGTAACGGTTTGGTGCGCGATGCCGGCCTCGTCGAGTGCGGCGGCGATGTCTTCGGCAGTCGCCTTGAGCGTGTTGGCGCGCAGCGTGACCGGGCGTGTGGCCGCAGCGCCAAAGCCCTCGATCATGAGCTCGGCATCGGCGGGGGCATAGGTGCCGGCGACCGTGTCGACCATAAAGCGCGGCAGGTCGGCGGCGCAGGGAAGGGCGGCAAGCTGGTCGGAAAGCTCGGTGGAGGCAAACTGCCTAAGCTTGAGCTCGGGCTTAACCTGCTTTTTCTGCTTACGACGACGCGGCTTGGACATCCGTCTTTCCTTCCCATTCCATTAAAAGTAGTCAATTTGGGACGGGGCTTTTTTAGCTACCCGTCCGTTTCGGCAGGCGTTGCAGTTAAATTTGGGACGGGGTAGCTAAAATAGCCCCGTCCCAAATTGACTACTCTACCTTGGCGTTGGCCTAGTACTGGCTCTCGTGCTTGCTGAAGAAGTCGAAGCGCGGGGGCAGCGGCTTCACGCGGTGCTCGCCGGGCTTCTCGCCCAGGCTCTCCACAAACTCGTCCGTGGAGGCAAAGATGTTATCCCAGCTAAAGAAGGCGATCGGATCGACGTCGAAGTACTCGCAGATGAGCTCGCAGCCGGCTGGCACAATACCGTGCATGAGCACGGTCGCCACACGCAGCTCGGTAAAGGCGTCGACGAGGGCCTGCGTCATGGCGACGTTGGCTGACTTACCCTCGAGCTTGTTGGCGGCCTTGGAGGCATCGCTCCAGCGCTTGTTAGCGGCACGCAGGTAGTCGTCGCACACGGCGAGCGCGCGGTGCGTCTCGAACTTGTACATGGCCTGCTCAAAGGCGAGAGCTGCCTGTTGGGCGGCTTCGACCACGGCGGCGGAGGCGGCACCGGCGGGGATGCAGCCGTTGCGATAGGGGCTCTCGTCGCCTTCCTTGATGGCAACGCCGTAGAAGCAGCTGCGGGCCAGGCGGTTGAAGACGCCGGTCAAAAGGGCGCTTTCCTTAAGGGCCGGGTCGATAACGCGCTTGTCGTCGCAGGCGCGCACCTCGTTGCCGTCCTTGTCCTTGCCGGTCACGCGCGTGTCGTATGCCTTGGGACTAAAGCTCACCGGCTTCTCGGACAGGCCGAGCGACAGCCAGTGCGCGCGCATCTGCTCGCAGGTGTAGTGGTTGAGCAGGTCGTCTGCCGGCGGGGGAGGCGTCTGCGAGGACGAGCTCGCCTTTTTGCCCATGTAGAGCAGGTGATAGCAGGCGCTGACGGTGCTCTGCGTAAGGTCCCAACCCAGGGCCTCCCACATGGCGGTCTGCGCGATGCAGTAGAAGTAGATGTTGTCCTGGCCAATGAACTGGTAGATCTGTGCGTCATCCGAGCACCACCAGTCGCGCCAGTCGAGCGAGCTGTGCTGGTAGGTGGGCGCGGGGACCTGCGTGGAATCGGCGGCGGGCTCGCCCATGAGGGCGGCGTCCTGGGCGGCGACACCCTCGGTCACGCCGGCGGCCTTGGCATCGCGTGCGAGCACGGTGCGGGTGTAGCTGATGGGCGCCCACAGGCTCTCGGGCCAGCACCAGCAGGTGACGTCGGAGACGCCATCGACCTCGGGCACCGGAACGCCCCAGTCGATGTTGCCGGTGATGCGGAAGGGCACGAGCGCCTTGCCGCTGCGGAAGCGCACGCCGCCGTTGGCGAGCACCGCGTGGGCATCGTCGCGCTCCTTCCAGCTGGGGAAGGTGACGGTAAAGCTGCTCTTGTTGCCTTCGGGCTCCAGCACGGTGTGCTCGGGCAGCTGGTCCTCGACGGCGTCGAAGGCCTCGCGGAACTTGTTCTGGATGTAGAGCTGAGCCGGCAGCAGCCACTCCTCCATGGTCTTGGAGACCACGGAGCGAACCTGCGGGTTCTTGGCGAGCTTGGCGGTATAGGCCTTCATAAAGTCGAGGTAGGCCGGCAGGTCGAAGTAGAGGTTGTCGACCGGGCGCAGCTCGGGCACCTCGCCGGTGAGCTGGCTCTTGGGCGCGATGAGCTCCTCGGGCTCAAACTGGTGACCCAGGTCGCACTCGTCGGCGTAGGCTTTCTCGGACTTGCAGCCCTGGATGGGGCAGCGGCCGATCACCTGACGGCCGTTGAGGAACGTGCCGGCCTTGGCATCGTAGAACTGCAGCGTGGAGCGTTTGGAGATGGTGCCCTGCTCGTGCAGACGCTCGATAATCTCGGCGGTAACCTCGTTGTGGATCTGGGCCGCCGGCTCAAGGCCCGAGCCGCCGTAGATGTCGCAGCTGATGTTGTAGTTGTTGAGGGTCGCGGCCTGGCGGGAGTGGTTGGACTCGACGTACTCGCCGATGGACTTGTCGTAGCCCTCGTTCTCCTTGAGCTTGCGGTAGCTCTCCATGATGGGCGATCCGTAGCAGTCGGTGCCCGAGGTGAAGATGACATTCTCGCGGCCCAGGCGGTCGCGCAGGAAGCGGGCGAAGAAGTCGGCCGGGACAAAGACGCCGCCGACGTGGCCAAAGTGAAGGCCCTTGTTGCCGTAGGGCTCGCCGGCGGTAACGATGGCGCGGCGAGGCCAGCTGGGACGGTCGTTCATGGAGTATTTGGATGCCATGGGACTCCTTCGCATATGGTGAGGGCGCGGCCGGGCGCGGGGCTCGGCGGCGCGGTGGTCAATTCGTGCATATCGTTCGACATTATCGCACATGCGGGCGGGTGCGTGGCAGGGGCGCTATCCTAAGATGCTATGAATGAGATTTCCAACATACATGCGTTTGAGGACGAGGATTTTCTGCACGCCTGCTTTGTGTGGGGGATGGCCGTGCTCGGCGCATTTGCCGTGTGCCTGGTGCCGGTGTTTATGCTGCTGGGTGGGCCTGCAGACTTGGATGCTGCCGATGCGGGCGGCTGGACGGCGGTCGTGGGCTGGATAGTCGGCGTGGCTGTTGTTTGCGCGGCGTCATTTGCCGTGCACGAGCTGGTGCACGCGGTGTTCTTTAAGCTGTTTGCGCCCGCCGGTGCCCGGGTGACCTTTGGGGCAAATCTCGAAACCTGCATGATTTACGCCTGCGCCGAGGGCGTGGTGTATTCGCGCCGGCGGTACATGGTCATTTGCCTGGCGCCGACGGTTGTTTTGACGGCGGCGTTTGCCTTGGGCTTTGCGTTTTCGGGCTATCCGCTGCTGTGCTACTTGGCGGCTGGTCTGCACTTGTCGGGCTGTGTGGGCGATTGGTATTACGTGTGGACCATCCTGCGCGACCGCCGCATTGTCGCCTGCGAGGACACGTCCTTTGGCGTTCGCTTTTTTGGTCAGTAGTCTTTTTGGGACGGGGCTATTTATTGTGGGGGAGGAGATGTTGATGAAGCCGTTGCTGCTGCACGCTTGCTGTGCGCCGTGCTCGCTGGAGCCGGTCCGCCTGCTGCGCGAGGAGGGGTTTGAGCCCACGATTTGCTGGACCAGCCCCAATATTCAGCCGCGCGATGAATGGCAGCGCCGCTTGGACGAGCTGCGCCGGTGGTGTGCTGATGGCGACATCGAGCTCATTGAAGCAGGCGAGGACCGCGAGCGCTGGGAGGCCGGTGTGGCCCCGCTGGGCGCCGATCGACCCCGCCGCTGTCGTGCGTGCTATGCCCTGCGTCTGGCCGAGGCATGCCGTGTGGCCCAGGAGCGCGGGTTCGAATATGTGGGCACGACGCTCGCCGTCTCGCCGTATCAGCTGTTCGATACCTGTAATGACGTGTTGGAGCGTCTGGCTGCCGCCCGCGGCCTCACTCCGGTCATTCGCGATTTTCGCCCGTATTACCCCGAAGCGACACGCCGTTCGCGCGAGCTGGGCATGTATCGGCAGAACTACTGTGGTTGCCGCTTCTCTGCTGTCGAGGCGGCCATGGACCGCGCTCGCATCCGCGACGAGCGCAAAGCCGCCAAAAAGTAGTTCTTTTGGGCTGGCGGCCTGCTAGGATGTAGAGCGGACTTTATCTATATAAGGAGTATCCGACGTGTCTATGCGTACCGATGATTTTGACTACAACCTTCCTGAGGAACTGATCGCCCAGGCTCCTGCCGAGCCGCGCGACTCCTGCCGCCTGCTGGTGGTGGATCGCAAGGGCTCCGAGGCAGGAACGCCGCTGAAGCATGGCGGCACCGTCGAGCACCGCATCTTCCGCGACATCATCGACTATGTCGAGCCGGGCGACGTGCTCGTCATCAACAAGACGCGCGTGATGCCGGCCCGCCTGATCGGTCGCAAAGCCGGCTCGGGTGGCGTGGTCGAGACGCTGCTGCTCAAGCGCCGCGAGGATGTTGACCCGCTGGGCCATGTTTGGGAGTGCTTGGTCAAGCCGGGCAAGCGCCTGAAGCCCGGTGCTCAGATTGAGTATCGTGCGGGTGGCGCCCATGCGCCCGAGGGGGCTCCCGTGGTGCTGACGGCCGAGGTCATCGACTTTGTCACCGATAGCCGCGGTGGCCGTCTGGTGCGCTTTGAGCCCGCCGGTTGCAATGCCGCCGGCGAGCCGCGCACGCTCGACGAGGCCATTCACGCCGCCGGTCACGTGCCGCTGCCGCCCTACATTACCGATTACGAGGGCGATCCCGAGAAGTACCAGACCGTCTACGCCATGAAGGAGGAGCACTCGGCTGCCGCTCCCACGGCGGGTCTGCACTTTACCCCCGAGCTCATGGCCGCTATCGAGGCCAAGGGTGCGAAGTTTGCCGCCGTCGAGCTCGAGGTGGGCATCGATACCTTCCGTCTGGTGGAGGAGGACGACCCCACGCAGCACGTGATGCACACCGAGCGCTACCACGTATCGCAGGAGGTTGTCGACGCCGTGCATAAGGCGAAGGCCGAGGGCCATCGTGTGATCGCTGTCGGTACCACGGCGGTGCGTTCGCTCGAGAGCGCGTTTGACGCGGACGCGCCGGTGTCCGATCCGGCTGTGACGGCGCGCTATTTTGAGGGCCGCGAGGACAGCGCCGACACGCTCGGTCGCGGTGACATCGTGGTGCGCGAGAACGCGACGACGCAGCTCTACCTCATGCCTGGCTCGACCTATCACGTGGTCGACGCGCTGATCACGAACTTCCACGTGCCGCGCTCTACGCTCATGATGCTCGTGAGCGCGCTTGCCTCCCGCGACCAGATCATGGATGCCTACGCCGCCGCCATCGAGGAGCGCTACCGCTTCTTCAGCTTTGGCGACGCCATGCTCATTTGTTAGTTACGCGGTTCTACGAACCGCGTAACGGCTCGACGCTGCAAACGCCCCTAAGCGGCAATCTGACGTTCAATCGTCGGGCATGACCAGAAGGTCAATGCCCTCCTCTTTCACGTCACCTTGCTCGCTTAGGGGCGTTTTCGCTGTCCGCGCCAAAACATCGGCGTTGCCGTGGTTGTTGCTGTGGTCATTGGGGACGTTCTTAAATGACTAGTCAAAGGGGACACTCTTGCGGCGCTTGGCACTTGGGTAGTCGTTGGGGACGTTCTTGAATGACTAGTCGTTTAAGAACGTCCCCAACGA
>CABSYS010000095.1:0-6140 GCA_902482045.1 uncultured Collinsella sp. | reverse complement strand
AGTCGTCGGCAGCGTCAGATGTGTATAAGAGACAGGTGCCGTCGGTGATCGCAGCGACTTCGGCAGCGTCGACAAACGTACCCACAGGCGGAGTATCAAAGATGACGTACTGGTACTTTTCCTCCAGCGCGGCGACAAGCTTGGCAAAGCGGCGCGAGGCAATGATGTCTGCCGGATTGGGAATGCGCGGCTCGGCGTCGAGGAAGAAGAGGTTGGGCTGGCCGGTGTCGATAACGGCCTCATCGATCGACATCTGATCGGAAAGCACAGCGTACAAGCCGCCGGCATGACGGACGCCCAGCATGTTGGCAAGCGTACGGTGGCGCATGTCGCATTCAACGAGCAGAACGCTCTTGCCGCTGGTTGCGATGGCCTGGGCCAGGTTGAGCGCGATGGTGGACTTACCCTCGTTAGGAATGGAGGAGGTCACCGTAATGGACTTGATGGGCGTATCGACACTCGCAAAGCGAATGTTGGCGAGCAGCGTCTTGGCTGCGTTGCTAAAGGCGAGGGTATCGCTGGTTTTCTTTTTACGGGCCATGAATTACTTACCGCCCTTCAAAACGGGGAAACGACCGATAACGGGCACACCGAGCAGTTCGACGGCATCGTCAACGGAGCGGACGCGGGTATTGAGCATGTCGAGCAGCACGACAATTGCAACGGCGACGAACAGGCCGGCCAGAGCGGCGACCGCGATGTAGAGCTTGCGGTTGGGGCCGCTGGGCTGGTTGGGGATCTTTGCCTTATCGATCACGTTGACGGCCTGGGCGGCGTCAACGTCCTGAGCCACGGTAGACACCGAGTTGGCAATGGCGTTGGCGACAGCAGCGGCACCGTCGGGGCTGTCGCCGGTCACGGATAGCGAAATGACACGAGTCGTGGTCTCGCTCGTAACGCTCACCTTGTAATCATCCAAGTTGGAAAGACCCAGTTCCTTAGCAGCGCCGCTCTTGACGCTGTCGCTATCGAGCAGCGTCGCGATATCGTTGGAGAGCATCTGGCTCGCCGACAGGTCGTTGTAGTAGCTCGTCTGGCCACCATCGGTCTTGGCGAGAATGTACATGCTCGTCGTGGCGGTGTAGGTGTTGTCCATCATGGTGAAGGACACGATGCCCATGGCGATCGCGCAGACCACCGGGAGGGCGATGACCAGCTTAAGGTGCTTTTTAAGCAGCTGGAACAGTTCGAGAAGGGTCATGCAGCTTGCCTTTCATTTCCCTAGTTCATATCGACAAAACTGCTCGCATAATATCGCATCTTCTTGCCAAGTCCGAACTCTATACATAAGATACAGCGCTTACACCATTGTTGTGCAACATTAACGCCGCACCGGCAGCCCCGGTGCGGCGTGAAATTCACATGTTTGCAGTACTGCTACACGAACTGCTCGTTCTGTTGCACGGGAAACGTCACCGTGATGGTGGTCCCCGCCCCCAACTCGCTTGACAGATCGAGCGAGGCGTGATGATACAGGGCGGCATGCTTGACGATGGCCAGACCCAGACCCGTTCCACCGCGCGCTTTAGAACGGCTCTTGTCAACGCGATAGAAACGCTCGAATACCTTACCCTGCTCCTCGGGCGCAATGCCAATACCCGTATCGGCAACCGACAGATACGGGTGCCCGTCGTCGTTGGTTCCGCACCGCAACGTCACCGTACCGCCGGGCCGGTTGTAGCGAATGGCGTTGCTCGCCAGGTTATAGATGAGCTCATCGATCAGGCGCGATACGCCTTCGACGACCACAGGCTTGGTCTCATGGCCTATCGTCACATTTGCCTGGCGAGCGACCTGCTCAAGACGCTGCTCGACCGCGTAGATAGCACGCGAAAGCTCAATGGGCTCCGTTGAGCCAATGGGCACCGCCTCACCCTCGCTCGCACGCTCGGCCTCATCCAAGTTCGAAAGCGTGAGGATATCGTTGACGAGCGCCGCCAAACGGCCCGCCTCACGGTAGATGCGGCCGCCAAAGGTGCGCAGATCGTCCTCACCCTCGACCATGCCGTTCGCAATGAGCTCGGCATAGCCCGAGATTGCCGTAAGCGGGGTCTTGAGCTCATGGGTGATATTGGCCGTGAACTCGCGACGCATACGGTCGTTGTCCGCCAGCACCGCCATCTGGCGCTTGAGCTCCTGACGTTGCGACTCAATGCGCTCGAGCATGGGAACCATCTCGGCATACGCATGCTCGTAGCTGCGGCGCGGATGGTCCAGATCGACCTCCTGCAACGGCTCAATGATGGCACGGGACTCACGACGCGCCAAGAAAAACGAGAGCACCGCACCTGCCGCCGCAATGAGCAGCATCGGCGCCACGAGAGACATCAGAATCGCCGCAACGCCAGGCTGGGCCTGCGCCAAGCGAACAACCTGGCCGTTATTAAGTCGGACGGCTCGGTACAGCATAATCTCGTCGAGCGTGGAGCTTGCACGCTCCGCAGAACCCGAGCCGCTCTCGAAAGCCTTGACGACCTCGGGACGATCGCCGTGATTGGGCAGCATAGAAGGCGATGCCTCGTTGTCGTAGGCAACCGACCCGTCTTTGTTGATCAGCGTGATGCGTAAGTCCTCGCGATCGAGACTGCGCAAAAAGGCAATGGGCTCCTGCTGCTCATTGAGAGCAGCGGCAATAAGCTCGGTTTCCTGCGAAAGGTTGGCGCTCGTGGCATCTGCCAGGGTATTTTGCACAAAGAACGCGCCCAACACCGTAAACGCCACGATAACTGCCATGGCGCAGAGAAAAATCGTCGCGAACACGCGATGCGACAGGGTACGTTTTCCCTGGGGGGCTAAGACCACGAGTTACTCCTCCGATGCGCTAGCCGCGCTGTCGGCTCCTTCGGCATCGTCATCGGCCGTACGCTCGGCCAGACGATAGCCCACGCCGCGCACGGTCTCTATGGCGCTCGCACGCTCGCCGAGCTTTTGGCGGAGCGTCTGCACATGCACGTCGACGGTGCGCGAACCGCCGTCGAAGTCCCAGCCCCATACGCTCTGCAGCAGCGACTCGCGGGTAAAGACCACGCCAGGTTTGCGCATGAGGTACTCGAGCAGGTCGAATTCGCGCAGCGTGAGCTTGAGCGGTTCACCGGCAACAGTCACTTCGCGGTGGCTAGGCGAAAGTACGATATCGCCCACGCTGAGCACATCGCTCGCCTGCTTGACCATGCCGCCGCGGCGCAGCAGCGCACGGCAACGGCTAGCGAGTTCCATAAGCGAGAACGGCTTGGTCAGGTAATCGTCGGCACCGCCATCGAGCGCCATGACCTTGTCGAGCTCGGTGTCCTTGGCGGTGAGCATCATAATGGGCACCGTCGCGGTCAGGCGATCGGCACGCAGACGACGCATGATCGCCAAGCCGTCGGTATCGGGCAGCATGATGTCGAGCAGCACGGCATCGGGCACCCGTCGCGCCACGGCGGCCTTAAACTCGCCATCGCACGAAAAGCCCTCGGCCTCGATTCCCTGCTTGCGCAGTGCGTAGACCGTCAAATCCCTGATGTTGTCATCGTCCTCGACGTAATAGATCATGTTGAACCCCTTTTGCGGCCGACATGACCGCATCTTAACCCTAAAGGCGCCTGTACTAGATGGTATCAGCCAAAACGGCCCGTCAAATAATCCGCCGTGCGCGGATCGGTCGGGTTTTTGAAGAGCTGGGCGGTGGGCGCATGCTCCACCAGCTCGCCCAGCAAAAAGAACGCGACCGAGTCGGAGATGCGCGCAGCCTGCTGCATGTTGTGCGTAACGACCACCAGCGTGCAGGTCTCCTTGAGCTCGCAGGCCAGCTGCTCCACCACCAGCGTCGATACGGGGTCGAGCGCCGAGGTCGGCTCGTCCATCAGCAGAATGTCGGGCTGCACGGCCAGCGCACGGGCGATGCACAGACGCTGCTGCTGGCCGCCCGAAAGACCCAGACCCGATTCCTTGAGCTTGTCCTTGACCTCGTCCCACAGCGCGGCGCGTCGCAGGGAGTCTTCGACCAGCTCGTCGAGCACGACGCGATCGCGCACTCCCATGCCACGAGGACCGTAGGCGACGTTGTCGTAGATGCTCATGGGAAACGGGTTAGGGCGTTGGAACACCATACCCACGCGCTGGCGCAAGCGGCAGATATCGTAATCGCCCAGGATATTCTGGCCGTCGAGTGCAATCTTGCCTTCAATGCGGCAATCCTTGATACCGTCGTTCATACGGTTAAAGCAGCGCAGCAGCGTCGACTTTCCGCAGCCCGAAGGCCCGATGAACGAGGTGATCTGCTTGTCACGAATTTTGATGCTCACGTCCTTGAGCGCATGATGGTCGCCGTAAAACAGGTCAAGGCCCTCAACATCGATGCGCGTCGGCGAGGCGGCAAGGTCCTGCGCCGTGGGGCGAGTCGCATCCCCAACTTCGCGCTCGTGCGCGGCCTCGGCCTGCGCCTCTATGAGTTCCTCAAGCTCCGTAGGCTCCATCGCCGCAGCAGCCGTCATACCGCATACCTCCATATCGATATCAATTCAGCAGTATCGATAGTAGAAATCGCGGCTCATACGCACGTGAGCGCATTGTCAAGTGTTTGTAAGGGCACGCTGGTTATGCAGCGGGCAGCGCAATG
Source organism: uncultured Collinsella sp. (assembly GCA_902482045.1). Classification (GTDB taxonomy): domain Bacteria; phylum Actinomycetota; class Coriobacteriia; order Coriobacteriales; family Coriobacteriaceae; genus Collinsella. The sequence goes on along the minus strand of CABSYS010000095.1, from coordinate 1,540 downwards.
GTAAACACCGTGTGCTCGGGCGTCGATTCGCACGCAATGGTGCCGCCGTGCGCCGCGACAATCTCCTTGGCGATGGCAAGACCCAGGCCGGCACCACCGCGATTGGTCGCACGTGCCGCGTCCAGGCGATAGAACTTCTCAAAGATCACCTTGAGCTTAGCCGCCGGAATCGGATCACCCTGATTGATAAAGCGAATTCGCACGCCACCGTCATCTTGGCGTCGGGCCTCGATCGCAATGGTCGATCCTTCGTAGCTGTAGGCGATGGCGTTTTTCATGATGTTGTTGAACACGCGAGCCATCTTGTCGCCATCCACGAGCACCGTCAGGTCCTCACGCACATCAACTTGGACATCTTTGTGCTGCTCGTTGAGAATGGGATAGAACTCATCGGCCACCTGCGCCAGCAGCAATCCCAGGTCGACGTAGCCGCGCGTGAGCACAATATCGTGGAAGTCAAAGCGCGTGATATCAAAGAACTCCTCAATAAGCGCGTCGAGTCGGTGCGCCTTGTCGAGCGCCACGCCTGTAAAGTGCGCGCGCTGCTCAACCGGCAGGTCGGGCGCCTCCTGCAACAGCGAGAGGTAGCCCACCACGCTGGCAAGCGGCGTGCGCAGGTCATGCGCCAAGTATGTGACCAAATCGTCCTTGCGATGTGACTCGTCACGCAGGGCCTGCTGGACTTTGCGTTCGCGATCGCGCACACGATTGAGCACACCCTCGACCTCCAGGAAGTCGCCGTCGATGTTGTCCCACGCGTCGGGATGATCGATCAAGCGATCCTGAATACGGGCGGCAAGCACACGGTCGGAATGCTGCTCACCCTGCTCATAGCCCTGGTAGTACAGAGCGCGGCCGCAAAAGAACAGGACGCACACGGCGAGCGCCAAGACAAAGCCAAGCATGTTGAATACAAAGCCGGCATCGAACAGCACCGGTCCCTCAATGCCACCGAGTGCCATGGCGCCGATCGCCAGCGTCATGACCCACGCGGCACCGCCGATCACCACGCAACGACGCACGATTTCAAAGCGATCGATCAGCAAGAAGCCGATGAGTAGCACCGCTAAGATACCGGCGATGTTATCAATGTCGATCAGCAGCAGACTCAGCAAAAAGAGCAGCACCGTCGCAAGCGCGCGATTATCGACGACCGCCCTCACGTATTCAAAGAGTCGATCGGGCACCTCAAACGCCTGTTTATCGTCTTTTGTCATGTCCATGTCCTCGCAAACAAAGGCGTTATTCGATGATATAGCCGACGCCCCAAACGTTTTTAATAAAACGCGGCTTCTGAGCGTCGTCACCGATCTTTTCGCGCAGGTGACGAATGTGCACCATCACCGTATTGTTGGAGCCGGGCATAAAGTCCTCGTTCCACACCGCGCGGAACAGGTCCTCCACGGGCACCACGCTGCCGCGATGCTCGGCCAGATACAGCAAGATGGAATACTCGATGGGCGTGAGGCGCACCGGCGCACCGTCCACCGTCTGTCTCTTATACACATCTCCGAGCCCACGAGACATGCGCAGATCTCGT
>CABSYS010000094.1:0-6146 GCA_902482045.1 uncultured Collinsella sp. | reverse complement strand
ACCTACGACAAGATTCTTGAGCTGCTCGACCAGAACGCCGATCCGCAGTTTATCTTCGACGTGACCATGCAGAACCACTCGGGCTACGACACGGGCCTGCTGCCGGTCGACAAGCAGATGCACCTGAACATCGACACGACCGACCTGGACACCAAGACCGTCGAGGACGGCACGCTCTCCGATGTCGACGAGTATGTCTCGTGCATCGAGCAGTCCGACCAGGCGCTTCGCTACTTCCTCAACGCCTTGAGCAAACTCGACCGCAAGGTGGTCGTGGTGTTCTGGGGCGATCACCAGCCGTTCTTCCCGTCCAAGTTCAACGACAAGTGGTTTACCGGCGAGGACGACGCCACGCATCAAGAGCGCCTGTGGCAGACTGACTACATCATCTGGGCCAACTACGACGTTGCCGGCTGCGACCAGACGAGTGAGGTCGACGACCTGTCCACCAACTACCTGTCCACGCAACTCATGCAGCTGATCGGCGCACCCCTCTCCGACTACCAGAAGGCGCACATGACGCTGCGCGAGTCGCTGCCTGCTATCAACTCCGTGGGCTACGAGGACGCCAGCCTGCGCTGGGCGCTCTCCTCCAACGTCACCGGTGACGACGCCGCCGCAGCAGCCGCCACCAAGGCGCGCGAGGATTACGCCAAGATGCAGTACTACGAGATGTTCCGCGATGGCAAGAACGTGTACACCGAGCACTTCCAGACCGAGGCCAACGAGACCGACCCCAACCTGGCACCGGGTACGACCAAGATCAAGTAACGACTAGCTGCGAGTTCATAACTGAAACGTCTGTCCGGGCGGAGGCATATAAGGTTCCCTGCTCGGACAGTCCTGCGCAAGACGAAGGCCACGTTATGTGGCCTTCTTTGTTTGCGGAAAGTGTGTCCCGGAATTCTTGTCTGGAATGGGATGCAGTTTCCGCTTGGGACCCGATTGGGAAAGTGTGTCCCACTATTCAGCTGGATTCCGGGATGTATTTTCCGGTTGAGGCTCGTTGGGAAAGTGCGTCCCACTTTGGGGGCTGATTCTGGGACGTGGTTTCCGGTTGGCTCTCATTGGGAAAGTTCATCCCATTTCTCGGCCTAATTATGGGACGCAGTTTCCCGTTGAGGACCCTTTGGGAAAGTGCGTCCCGGTCTGGGCGCTCAAACTGGGATGGATTTTCCGGATGAGGGCTTGACGGAAAATGTGTCCCGTTCCGGGCGCTAATTGTGGGATGCAGTTTCCGCTTGCGGAGTCTCCACTCAACAGAAAACCCGGGTGGCCTGTTTTTTGGCTACCCGGGTTTTTGGGTTGTCGATATGTTCGACTGGCTACTAGTGGGTCTTGCGGCGCTTGATCAGCATGATGAGGGCTATCACTACGAGCGTTGCTCCCGCTGCTGCTGCGATGACGACTAGGGCGAATGTTTGGTCGCCGGTGTTTGCGAGGTTCTTCGCTGTGGTCGTAGTCTTGACCTTGGTGTCGGTCTTAGCTCCGTTGTCGGACTTGGGCTTGTCCGGGTTCGTCGGGGTCTCAGGAGTCTCGGGGTCCTTTGAGCCTTCGGAATCGGTTGGGCCGGCGGTGTTTACCAGCGTATGGTCCAGGAACTTCTTGGCGCCCGCACTTGCCTGTGAGAACAGGCGGCGCGTGCGGATCGGGGTGGCGTTCACCGTTGTGGGCGCCGTCTCCTCGGCCTCGATATTCACGAGCGTCGTGCCGGTGTCGAGGCCCACGTCGTTGTATCCCACGTGGCAGTAATACTGCGCACCGTCATCGTCTGCGGTCAGGTCAATCTCGAGCTTTGAGGCCGTTCCGGCCGCGAGGTTGCCATCGGCACCCACGAGCTTAAACTCTGTCTCGCCGCGGCCCTTGCGGTACCACATATAGGTCGGTGCCAGCCCTGTTTCGCTATCGTCGGCACCGAGTTGCTTCACATGGCCAATCGCCGAGAGCGTCAGGTGGCTTCCCGACGCGCGCTCAACCGAAGAGTCGTATCCAAGATCCGACCCCTCCGCAGCATCCGCCGCAGGTCCGCTCACGGTCATCGTCATGCCATCGGGCATGGTCTTGGCCGTGATGATTGCCGAGCGAATACCTGTTTCGGTCGTGGATCCATTCTTAACGGCGGCGATGGCGAATCGATACTCCGTATTGGGCTGCAGCCCATCCCACTTGAGCGAGGTCTGCGTGTTGTCGGCGATCTTCCAGCTATTGACGACCGCATCCGCCGCATTGCTCTGCAGCATGCCCACGCCGTAGCTAAAGCCACTCTTGTTTGCGAGTACATCGTCCCAGCTAAACGTAACGCTGGTCGAATCGACGGCGTTTGCCGTAAAGCCCGTCACGGCCGGCGCGTCGGGCATCTCGACGTCCTTAACGTCATAGCCCACGATCCAGAACTGGTCGGTGTCCTTGGTGCCGAGCTTGTCGCCCGAGTCTGCCTCGAACTTGTCGACATCCACCGCGTTGACGCCCAGACGCCACACAAAACCGTACTTGCCCTGCGCGGCCTCGGGCAGGTTGTCGACGGTGCCGCCGTATTCGGTCGATTCACTCGAGGAGTTACCCGTAGTAAAGCCGGCGTTGGCACCAAAGCACAGGCCGCCAAACAACTCGTGCTTTGCGAGCTTCGCGCCCATGACAACGCTGCCGTTCAGCGTCAAGCCGAGCTCGAGCTCCTGCTCCTTGCCCTCCTCGACTTCGATGGTCTGCTCAATGCTCGCCCCCGACTGCGCGGCGGCGCCGTTAAACCCATCGTGCGTGTAGGCGCGCGTTACGCCAGGCTTGCCCAGGCCAAAGGAATCCCCAACGGGAGTCTCGCCGTTGAGCGTCGTTTGATAGGTTCCGGGTTCTCCCGACCGGTTGGTCAAAAAGTAGCTGAGCGGCGTCATATTGTGCTGTTTGGCAATGCGGTCATAGGCCTCGACATTAACGACCGAGGTCTGCGCGCCGAGCGACACGGGCGCCGCCATCACGCCCTTGCCACCAGTTTCCTCATTTTCGATCTCATACTCGTAATAGACCATCGGAATCGTGTAGAGCACGGCCTTGTCACCCTCGCCGGCATGCGACTCATAGCTTACGCTTGCGCTGACCGTGCGCTCGCTCCGGTAGTCATAGCATCCCTCGGCGGCAAAATCGACTGAAGCATTCATCGCGACCAGGGGCGGACCGGTCTGCACCTCGACGGCAACGCCCAACTCGGCGCCAATGGTATAGCCCTGGGATGTCCCCGTGCCCTTTTCCTCTCCGTATGACGTGCCGCCCAACACCAGATAGCCGTATGCCTGCTCCAGATCCTCAACATAGGGCGCATCCTGCAGCACGGCAAGCACGCGCGGGTTGGTATAGACCTTGTAGCGGTCCTTGTACGTGATCTTGACGCTGTCGTTGTCGACATCGGGCAGCGCGAGCGAGATAAATGTGCCGTAGGTAGTGCCGCGACGGTTGCTCTCGCTAATCACCTGCTCCTCGCCGCGGCGCACCTTTCCGTTCTCGTCGAGCGAAAAATGCGAGGCGGTCATCCAATAGTAGTCATCGTTCTTGCGCAGGTCCTCGTCGCGGTGCTTGCCCACCACGGCGATAAAGCTCTCGTTATAGCGGTCCGAACCCGAGACGCTGCCCGCCTTGACGTCGCTGATCCACACCTGTTCTATACCCTTGTGGTCATGCTTGTTGCTGCTGTTGTATTGCTGACCGCTCATGCTCATGGTTCCGACCATGGACCCCAAGCCCTGAGCCCCGCTCTGTGCCGTGTTGCAGGCAAAGTCGCGGAACACATCGCCGCCCACGAGCACCTCGTCGACCGCCAGCTGCTCGGACAGGCCGTCAAGGTTGGCAGTGGCAAGGGCAATAGGCGCCAAGGTGCACGGATAGCGCTTATCCTGAGCGCTATCCTTCCATGCGCTGTTGGGCACATGCATCAGCCCATAGGAGGCGAGGAGCCCGTCTCTGTATTCCTTACAATCGGAAAGCTTGAACTCGCCAGACTCCGAGTCAAAATACGCGTAGCGGTACAGCGCGCCGTACAGCCCCTTGCTGCCGTCAGAAGCGCCGTAATCAAAAGCGCTGCGTTGCCAGTCATAGCCCGCAAGAATAAGGCCCGTGACGGTTTCACCCGTCTTCTTTCCTTCTTCATCGTAGGCGGCAAACGTGCCGAACGTCGCATTCGCAGCGACCATGGTCTTGCCGTTCGCGGAGAGGGAGATTGCGCCCGCGTCGCCCAGAGCATCGACATGGACGAGCGCGCCCTTGGATGCATCCCACGAAAACAGCTCGCAATGCGTCGACTTATCAATATTCTTCTTGCCGTAGGGTGCCGAGACCACGATGGCGAGGTCATCGCAAAAATCGCGATCGAGGTCGCCGGCCGCTAGCGAAACGACAGGAGCTGACTGAAGCTGCGTCCAGGAGTCGTTCCCGCCCTTGTTGTGCGTGGTGTAGTCCGCGGCGTCACCGGCATCGATCTTGACGACGCTTTGCTTCCAGTTGCCGCCCTCCAAGTCATACATGTCGACTACAGCCTTGCGCACGCCGTTCTCGTCGACATAGCAGCCCGCGTAGACAAAAAGCTCGTCGACGCCGTCGCCATCGACATCGCCCGCCTCGACATCAAAGACGGCGTCGTGCTCTTGCAGGTAACCGGCATCCAGGTACTTAAAACGGCCTTCGTACATCATATTAGTGTTGACCGTCACCGGCAGGTGTGTGTCGAGAGTGCGCGTACGCCCGTTGCTAAACGAGTAGAGGACCAGCTCAACCTTTCCGGCGTATGACTTGCCGTCAATCGTCGTGGAGGAACTGTCGCCGTAGGCACGGAGCTCGGCAACGTGGCTCTTTTTGCCCGTGCTGGCGTCGCTGCAGAACTCAACACTCGTGGCGTGAATGCCCGAGAAACCGTTGTTGTCGTTGGCGAGTACTGTTGAGGACTCATTGTTGCTTAGGTACGACCAGGTGCCGCCACCGTAGTCGCTATGCTTGTAGAGATCGCTGTTCGTATCGAAGTTGTTGACGTTTTGCCAGAACTTTGCGGCGCCCCACACACTTCCATAGCCATCGGTGAGTTTGCTGCTGCCGCCAATGTCACCGCGCTCGACGTTCTCGAGCTTGTCGCGCAGAGTGTAGCGATTGCCATGGCTACCGTTAGCTGCCATATAGACCTCGCTGCGCGTGGCAAACGTCGTGGGGGTATCAGTGGAATAGGGGCCAATGGTATCGGCCGGAATGTCCTCGCTCGTGCCCAGACCCAGGGCTTGATAATCCTGCTCGGTCATATCGGTGATTGCGGGCGCGTCTGCCGCCTGGGCAACCCGGGGCGTGGCCGTGAAGCAGGCGACGCTCGTGGCGATCAACGCAGCAAGCGCCGCCGTCCCAACAAGCGGGATTTTCGACAGCCTACGGATACGGGGGTGTGGAATGTACATGAGGGACCTCGCTTTATTCGAGTGGAGTGGACTCATTTTTGCAAATGATACATCCGATACCCGATATCACGTGTCTCATTTTCGCCAACGGCGTGTCTCATTTTTGAGAATCCGAGATGCCGCGGAAATCTTATCCCAGCTCAAAGGCCATTTCTGGGATGTATTTTCCGTCGAGTGCCTCATCGGGAAACTGCATCCCATTTCAAGCGTCGATTCTGGGACGCATTTTCCCCTTAGACCCTCAACCGGAAACCGCATCCCACTTTGAGCGCAAATTCCGGGATGCATTTTCCGCTTGAGCCTCATTGGGAAACGGCGTCCCACTTTGAGGGCTGATTGTGGGATGCATTTTCCGGTTTTGCTCTCATTGGGAAAATGCATCCCGTTTCTTGACCGAATAATGGGACGCAATTTCCCGTTGGAGCGCCTTTGGGAAAGTGTGTCCCACTTCGACCGCCCAGAGTGGGATGCACTTTCCGCAAAGCACCTCAACGGGAAACTACGTCCCATTCCAAAGGCAAATTCCGGGACGCATTTTTCGAAAGCCTGCCCATCCGGAAAGCCCGTCCCACTTTGGACGCATCCGGACACGGAACCATCGACCTATCAGGCCTCCCATCAATAAAGAGGCGTCCTCCCGGACGGCGGGGCACGAAGTTCATCGCGAGTTCTGCACGCAAAGAAGGCCACTTAATGTGGCCTTCGTCTTGCGCAGGACTGTAGAGCAGG
>CABSYS010000093.1:0-6158 GCA_902482045.1 uncultured Collinsella sp. | reverse complement strand
CGAGATCTGCGCATGTCTCGTGGGCTCGGAGATGTGTATAAGAGACAGCCCTTAGATCATCCCAGCACAAGCGCACGATCTTGCAGTTATCAAGCAGCGAAAGCCTCGACTCGCGCTGGCGCTCATCGAACTGCGTCTTCGCGAGCTTGCCCTCCTCCGCTGCCTTCTCGCTTTTAACAAATCCGTCGAACTCCCCGATAATCAGCCGGTCGCCCACGCGCCACAAGTAGTCGACGCGATACGGTCGTCCCGGCTCAACCGGGTCGAACAGCTCAACTTGCAACTCCGGCGTCTGCCAGCCGCGCTCGATCATCAGGGCACGCGCCTTGGGCTCGCCGCCGCTTTCCGACAGCCCATCGGCACATCGTGCAACCCTGCGCGCCGTCACAACACCGCGACGATTCAGGCCAAGCTTGTCGACAGTCTCAACGAGATGCTCCTTCGACAAAAGTTGCTCATGGAGCGCCGAATCCGCGATGATCAGTCCCTCGACAAACGATGCATCGACCAGGCAATCCGTAATCGTTTGATCGATATCGGTTACGGCGATATCCATCTGGGTGGCCCGTGTTTGACGAGCATAGCGATGACGAATGACCTGAGAGCCCGGCGTCGTCGATTGGGGCGGCATCGCGGCGATATGGATGTGCGTCAAATTGGCATGCGAAACCGAAAGGCCATAGATAACAGCCGCCGTATAGGAGCAAAACGTCCAGTCGGGATGCTTTTGCGCAAGGGCCCGCACCCGATGCAGATAACGTTGCCGAAACTTGAGCTCGGACCAATAATCCGGACGCGCATACAGCCCCGGCATGACCGCTTCGAGACTTCCCGCCTCCGCCCGCCGCTGAATCTGCTTTGCCTCCGCCGCCGTGCGCGCGTACACGCAGCTCATCTGCTGTTCGCACGCTTTAATGTGGCTTGTAAGTCTTTGATTCGCCGTCATGTTTCCCATGTCGCCTCCCAACTCTTGGAACGGCGCAAACGTACCAGACGGTTTCATGCGAAGTCTGACCAAATACCGTCCAGGCGCTGACCAAATGCTTGACGGTTTTGGACGTTTTAGGCTGATGGCTTATATCTGCAGGCAGGGCGGTTGTCGAGAGGTCCCTGTCTCCACATTTTGAGGCCTTGGTCCATCGGATTATCAGAAAGAAAAACCCGTCGAGATTCAAGACTACGCCAAATGCGACTTTGCCTCTGCACGCACCGTCGCTTAGCCGAGCCATCGGCATCTACATGCCTAAAAAATGAGCGTGGATAATCTCCCGTTTTGAGCCTAGTTTCAAGCCAAAAGTGGGAGATTATCCACGCTCGATTTGTAAATGTCCGAAAATCCACGCTCGTCCGTCCGGATATCCACGCTCGTCACGCCGCCGGCACAGCAGCAGCCGTAGCCTAGTGCTCCTCGCCGGCGCGGGCCAGGTCGTAGGGCGTGGTCTGGTAAACGTAGTAGTTGAGCCAGTTGGTGTAGAGCAGCTGAGCCTGGCTGCGCCAGACGTTGCGCGGCTCGGCGGCGGGGTCGTCACCCGGGAAGTAATGCGCCGGCACCTGAGGGTTGAGGCCGCGCTTCACGTCGCGCTCGTACTCCAGGCGCAACGTGTCGGTATCGTACTCGGGATGGCCAAAGACAAAGAAGCGACGGCTGTCGGTCGACTTGACGATGTACAGGCCCACCTCGTCGGACACGGCCACGACCTCAAGCTGCGGCTCGGCCTCCACGTCCTCGCGGCGCACATCGGTGTTGCGCGAATGCACGGCATAGAAACGGTCGTCAAAGCCGCGAACCAGCGGGCTTTGAGGCTTCACCAGATAATGCTCGAACACGCCGCTCGCCTTTGCCGGCAGGTCGTGCTTCTGAATACCGTAGTGGTGATACAGGCCCGCCTGCGCGCCCCAACAAATGTGCAGCGTAGAGTGCACGTGTGTGGTGGACCAATCCATGATCTGGCAGAGTTCGGGCCAGTAGTCGACCTCCTCGAAGGGCATCTGCTCAACCGGCGCGCCCGTGATGATCAGGCCGTCGTAGTGGATGTCGCGGATGTCGTCGAACGTGCGGTAGAACGTCTCCAGATGGCCAGCGCTCACGTGCGTGGCCTCGTGCGTCTTGGTGCGCAGCAGGTCCACCTCCACCTGCAGCGGCGTGTTGGAGAGCTTGCGCATGATCTGCGTCTCGGTGGCAATCTTGGTGGGCATGAGGTTAAGGATGAGCACACGCAGCGGACGGATGTCCTGGTGCAGCGCGCGGTACTCGGTCATGACAAAGATGTTCTCGCTCTCGAGCTGCGCGGCGGCAGGGAGGGCGTCGGGGATGCGAATGGGCATGGATGCTCCTTACGAGTCAGTTGCAGCTATGGTACAACGAGCGGCCCCATCCGCGCGAGCACATCGCTCAGCGATGCCGTCAGCGGCCCAAATCACCCCAAAAGTAGAGATTAAGGCATGTCCCAAAAATCTGCGGCGCTTTATCCTAGCAAAGTGGTAGCAGGACGCTACAATGGTTCGACGCGAAAAACTCGGCCGAAAGGATACATATATGTACCAGACGCGTAAGATCGGTGTGGTCGGCCAGGGCCACGTAGGAGCACATGTCGCCAACAGCCTGCTCATGCAGGGCATTGCCGACGAGCTGTACCTGTGCGATATCAACGAGGCCAAGGTGACGTCCGAGGTCCAGGACCTGCGCGACTCCCTTTCGTTTGTCCCGTACAACACCAAGATCGTCAACTGCTACGACCACTACGAGGAGCTGGCCTGCTGCGACGTCATCGTCAACGCCGCCGGTAAGGTCGCGCTGGCCGCTGGCAACCGCGACGGCGAGCTGTTCTTTACCACCGACGCCGCCCGCTCCTTTGCCAAGCGCATCGTCGACGCCGGCTTCGACGGCATCTTCGTGAGCATCTCCAACCCCTGCGACGTCGTGTGCACCGAGCTGTGGCACCTGACCGGCTACGATCCCAAGAAGATCATCGGCTCGGGCTGCGGTCTGGATTCCGCCCGCCTGCGCACCGAGATCTCCAAGAAGGTCGGCGTGAGCCCCAAGTCCATCGACGCCTACATGATCGGCGAGCACGGCTTTAGCCAGCTGGCCGCCTTTAAGGCCGCGACCATCGCCGGCAAGAGCCTCAACGAGCTCCAGGCCGAGAACCCCGACAAGTACGCCTTTGACCACATGGAGGTCGAGGAGCTCGCGCGCAAGGGCGGCTATGTGACCTACCAGGGCAAGCAGTGCACCGAGTACGCCGTCGCCAACTCCGCCGCGCGCGTCTGCGCCGCCGTGCTGCACAACGAGCACGCCGTGCTTTCCGCCTCTACGCTCATGACCGGCCAGTATGGCGAGGAGGGCATCTTTACCTCCCTGCCGTGCGTGATCGGCGCCGGGGGCGTCGAGGAGGTCTACACGCTCGACCTGTCCGAGTACGAGCTCGAGGGCTTCCACAAGAGCTGCCAGCACATCCGCGACAACATCGCCCAGCTCGACTGGTGGGACGCCGAGGCCTACGACGCAAAGTAGGCCGCTGGCTGCCGCAACCTTGCGAATCTAAACGCGATGCCAAGCGGGCCGCGCCGGAAATCCCCGGCGCGGCCCGCTTTTTTGACTCACGCAGTGCCCTTGCGAATCGAAGGTGAATACTTTTCCGCGAAGTGAACGAGTAAAAACGAGCCCCCGAAGCATCGACACTTTTCGGACGCCGTTTCCTGCGGTTTCGTCAAGTTTTCCCTGCAGTTTTGGCGTCAAAAAGTGTGGATGCTTCGGGAGTCCAAAATAGGTCGTTCACTTCGCGGAAAAGTATTCACCTTCGTTTTCGCGCAGACACGAATCCGGCTGCCACAACGCAAAACGGGGCCCGCGCGCAGCGCAGACCCCGTCGTGAGAGGTTATTCCCGGTATATTAGTACTGCTCGATGCCCATGTAGCGACGAACCTCGGGGCTGTGGTCGAAGACCTTGCCGCGTGCGGCGCGCAGCTCGCAACTCATGTTGTAGAAGAAAATCGGCTCCAGGTACGAACGCACGCTGGCAGGCACGTCGCCCACACCGTACTCAAGCGCGTCGAGCACCATAATCGTATCGGTGTGCGTGTTGAGGAACGCAAGGGCGCGCTCCTCCATGGGGCGGCACTCGCCCGCGCCAAGCTGCACAAAGTAGAACACGCCGGGCTCGGTGGCCTCGAAGGGGCCGTGGAAGTACTCGCCGGAGTGGATGTAGCAGCAGTGCTGCCACTGCATCTCCATGAGCGAGCAGATGGCCATGGCGTAGGTCTGGCTAAAGTTGGGGCCGGAACCCAGGATATAGAAGAACTTGTGCTGCTGGCAGAGCTCGGCAAAGCGGGCGCCCAGCTCGGCGTTGACCTTCTCGCGGGCGGCGGGCAGCAGCGCATCCATCTGCTTGAGGCCCTCGTACATGTCGGCGAGTGCCTCGTAGCCTTCCTGCTGGTCGAGCAGCTCGGCGGCGATCAGAGCGCCGATACCCTGAGGCACCTCGGCCTGCGACACGCCCTCACCCCAGGGGTAGACCCAGGTGGTCCACTTGCCGTTGTCGATCTTGGAGCCCTCGCAGTCGGTGAGGGCAACGACCTCGGCACCGGCAGCCAACGCCATCTCGCAGCCGTCGACGACCTCCTGCGTGTTGCCGCTGTGGCTGCAGGCAATAACGAGCGACTTCGGCCCTAGGCTCTTGGGGGCCATCAGGCAAAACTCGCGTGCCGTGTAGACCGTCGAGGTAAACGTGGTGGCCTCGCGCTTGAGCAGCTCGTTGGCCGGCATCAGGTCGATCATCGAACCGCCACAAGCGATCCAAAAGACGTTCTCAATCTTGCCCTTGCGCTCGATGATTTCCTGAACCAGATCATGTGCGTTCATGGTGATGTTCCTCCTTGTGGGGCGGCTTTGAGCGACGACGGCTCGTACCTGCTGTCGTTCTATGTTGTCCTATTTATAACATGCACGGCGACGCCCGTGAAGTCATCTCGGCAAATTTATTCTATGTTGTTCTATCTGTGTATGTTAGATGTCGAAGACGTAGCGCGAGCCCACAATCTTTTGGCGGCCGAGCAGCAAGGGCCGCTCGTCCTCATCGGTAAAGTACGCCTCCATATAGAAGAGCGGCTCACCGACCGGCACCTCCAACAGCGGGGCCGCCTGAGCATCGGCAAGCGCAATCTCCACGGTGCAGGGGTCGGACTTGAGCGGCGCGCGACCCGAATGCTCGGCAACGAGCGCAAAGATTGAGTTATCGGAAAGGTCCTCATCGGCCAGCGTCTGCAGGTAGGGATGGTCGGCGAGCACAAAGGCGTTGTTCTCAAGCATGACAGGGATGCCGTCGGCTGTGCGCACGCGCTCGACCACGATAAGCTCACAGCCGGGCTCCACGCCAAAGAACGCCGCATCCTCGTGCGTCGCCGCGACCACCGTGCGCGACACCAGACGCGCACCCGGCACCATGTCGTTGGCAGCACAACCCTCAGTAAAGCTCTGGACGTCACCCTTCTGGCGAATCTTGCGCTTGAGCTTGGGCGCGCACACAAACGTGCCCCTCCCCTGCTGGCGGTTGAGATACCCCGCGCGCGACAGCTCCTCGATGGCGCGACGCACGGTGACGCGCCCCACGCCGTAGGACTTCGCGAGCTCCATCTCGGAAGGAATGCGCGAGCCGGCCACGTACACGCCGCGCGCGATCTCGCCCTTTAGGTCGTCCATGACCTGCTGGTACAGTGGCACGGCGGACACCTCGGCGCGCTCGGAACGTTCGGTCTTGCTATCGGCTACCATCGTTACGCTCCATCCCGCGCATGCTCGGACTCAAATTCTTCAATCGCCGCCATAAACTGCTCGCCAAAGGCGTCGGCCTTTTTCTCGCCGATGCCGTTGACCTGGATCAGCTCGTCGCGCGTCCGCGGACGCAGGCGGCACAGGCCGCGCAGGGCCTTGTCGGAAAAGACCATATACGGCGCCATCTCCAACTCGGTCGAGATCTCCTTGCGCAGGGCACGCAGGCGCTCGAACAGCTCGGCATCGTCACCCACGCGCGGGCGCTGATCCAGCTCGGCCTCCTCACGCAGCAGATCCACCGCACGGCGGGCGCGGGCCGAGGCCTTGCGCTTGGACGCACGACGCTTGACGGTAAAGGCTGTCTCTTATACACATCTGACGCTGCCG
>CABSYS010000092.1:0-6187 GCA_902482045.1 uncultured Collinsella sp. | reverse complement strand
CGTCAGATGTGTATAAGAGACAGCCATAATACCCGTGAAAACGGCCTGCGAACCAAATCGGCCCACCCAGGTCGAGCAAACGTCAGCGAGCGGGCAGCTGCCGTGGCGAGGTGCCGTGAAAGAGGAGCGAAGCGTACTTTATGTACGCGAGCGACGGTTTGAGCGACAGATCGCCCGGCAGATGCGCGCGCAGCGTCAAGCGGTCCGGCGTTCGTCAGAACGCCGGAACATAGTTAGCCGTGGTATTCTCCGTTGTACTGGATGAGTGTCAGGTCCTCCACGCCGTCTAGTGCGCGAATGGCGTCGGCATAGGGCATATCCACACCGTCCGAGAACACCTCGACGGCCATCTCGACCTTGTCGCCGCGCATGGTCTTGGACTTCACCGTAAACTTGGTGCGCCCAAACGCGCGCACGATATCATCGCCGGTGGTCTGGCCCGCGTAGTGGATGACCATCATGTACACGCGCGCCTTGTCTTGGTGACTCGCAAAGCCGGCGATCATCGCCACGATGACCACCGCCGTCAGCCCCACGAGCGCATACATGCCGGCGCCCGCCGTAATGCCCGTGGTAATGGCCCAGAACAGATACAGCAGATCGAGCGGGTCCTTGACCGCCGTACGGTAGCGGACGATAGACAGAGCACCGACCATACCGAGCGAGATAACCACGTTCGTCGAAATCGCGAGCGTCACCATGCAGGTGAGCACGCACATGCCCACGAGCGTCACGGCAAAGCTGCGCGAGTACACCACGCCGGTAAAGAAGCGCTTGTACACGCAATAGATAAGGATGCCCATGGCGAGCGCCACGAGCAGCGACAGACCGATCTTGGCAGGGTCGACCTGGCCAAACGCCTCCAAGACGGAGTTCTTAAAAAAGTCCCTGGTGCTCATGGTCTAAATATCCCCTCGGTTCTCAAAATCCGATTCCCAGTAATTAAATCCGCGCAGGTAGGCAGTCTTTTCGTAACACAGGCAGTACTTGGAGACCGCCGTGAGTTCGGCCGCGCCCGGCGGCACCATATCGCGCACCAGCTGCGGGCAAAACTCGGTAAACTTGACCTCCATCACCAGCTTGCCGGGCTCCAGGACCGGCAGCGCGGGCAGCGTCGCGTCAAAGATATCGAAGCTTCCCACCGCGGCACGAACGTTCATGTCAAACGTAATGCGCACGGTGCCCTCATCCATCACCCACGGCTCGCGCTCGTAATCCACGATGGTCCGCGGGCGCATCATATTGCAGATGCACTCGATGTAGAACTCACGACAGAGCTGGTGTGGACTCCGCAGCAAAAAGTCGTAGTCGCCGGCCAGAATGCGCTCAAACTCGTCGCGCGTAAGCGGCGCGTCCTCCTTATAAATCCAGCTGCCGTACTTCTTTTTGCGCTCGAGCTTAATCACCTTGTCGCTGCCGTTATAGATGCGCACGCGATACTTTTTGCGCATGAGAATACCGGCGTCTTTTTCCTCGTAGGCCGAGTTGCAGTAGTCATCAAAGTACAGGCTGCGGATGGTGTAGCCGCCCGCCTGCGCATGTTTATCCAGCTTAAACACCGGCGCCATACGGCAGGCCAGCGCGGCGTGCTCGCCATCGTTGATGAGGTATTTGAGTTCGTGGCGGTAACGCTCCTGCGTGGTTCGCGCGGGCGGAGCCGCCAGACGCTCAAGCAGCGCGCTAGCCCTCCTCATACGTGTCCTCCACGACCTTACCGCCGTCCAGCACGTAAAAACACTTCATGCCGTACTGTTTGCCATCGCCGGTCACATAGTAGTCAAGCGCATCTTGCGTATAGCCGTCGGAGTTGGTGGCGCGCACGCGCACAAAGTACTGGCCGGCATCGGGCGCATCGCACGTTACCTCCGGCAGCAGCACGTCCTCGGCCTTAAAGACCACGTCGCTCATGGCATAGTCGCGCGCAAGCTCCACGGTATAGCGAATATCGCGCGCCTTAAAGTCGTAGGACGCATCCCAGTTGATGCGCAGCTTACCGTTATCGATCTGCGGCACGCCAATGTAGAACGGCATTGGCTTCTTATAGCTCTCGCGATAGCTCTTATAGTTTTCCTCGATCTCGGAAGGAATCGCCGCGGCAATCTGCTTGTATTCGTCCTTGGTCACGGGCAGATTCTCCAGGTCGGGCGCAGCAAAGACGAGCGGCTCCGTGACCTCGCGATAATGCTCGACCATCTTGCTCAGTCGCTCCTCGGTCAAATACGAGCGCAAGTCCTTGACGGCACGGTCGAGTTCGCTGCGGAACGACTTACTGCGCAACGCGCGGTTAAACAGCACGTTGCCCCAGTAGTTGCTCACGCCGCGCTCCCAGCTCGCATAATCCGAGAATCCCATCAGGCTCAACTCGAGCTTGCGCAGCATGCCGTCGTTATCCCAATCCAGGATGTACCAGACCTTGGAGTTAAGCGGGCTGTACAGATAGCAGTTACGGTTCTGCGTGTCGCAATTGCCCGTCAAGATCTGAAACGCCATCCAATAGACCAGGTTTTCAGTATCGAAGTAGGTGTCGAGCACATCGTCGATCTTTTGCGTATCGTCGTTGAGCGCATCGAGCATCTCGATTAACTTGGTATGGTCCGAATCGCCCTTAATCTCGAGCATGCCCTCAAACGCCGTCTGGTTATAGTCGGGGTCATCGGTGAGCTTAATGGTGTCCTCAAAGCGATGGAAATCGAAGCTGTTCACCTTATACAGATGCCCGCTCTTATCCAGACCGTGGGCCTTAAGTGCCGTCTTGTTGAGCTGCTCGACCTGCGTAAACAGTCCGTAGTCCTCAAAGGTGTCGTTGGATTTTTCGGTCTGGTCGCACACCCATAAGTGCACAAACTGCGTGCGCAGGCCCATCATCTGGGGAATGCCACGGATCAGATCGTAGGCCATCTTGTTACGAAAGCGCATGCCCTCGCCCATGTGCTTGTTAAGCGCAATCGCGCGCTGCTGACGCCACGTGCCCTTGCCCTTTTTGAGCTCCACCTTGTAGTTCTTTTGCGTATAGGTACTCGACGTCTGACCGCGCACCTGCACCGTGGCGTTGGGCGCCTCCTCGCCATAGCCCACCTCGCCAGCAACGGGGCCCTTATCATCGCCTGGCTGCAGCAGGCCCATAACCTGATAGCGCGTCACGCCCATGTCGGCATAGTCGTAGACCGAGTACGTATTGATCTCGGCCCAGCTGTGGTCCGTGTTCTCGGAGCTATTGCCGCGCGAGACCGTCAGGTACATGGTCACAATGCCCGAGTCGTCGTAGACCTCGTACAGCTCGTCCTTGTCGCGAAGGTGCTTGGTCTCGCTAGACGCATCGGCCTTTTTAATCTTGTCCTGCTTCTTGGTCTTTTTTGTCGAGGATTCGTCCTGCGAAGAGCAGCCCGAAAGCAGCAATGTGCCGGCAGCCGCCTCGATCAAGCGGCGACGCGATATCATCCTATCGGTCATCAGGACCTCCCCAACGATTGCGAAACACGCGAACCACTGTGCGCTCAAACGCACCATGCGGCTCGCCCTCTAGACGCAGCTCCTCGTAGCGCTGTTCGGCACGGTCGAGCAAGCAGCCCAGCTCCGTAAAGCGACCCGTCTTGTCGGTCGCCACGATGGGCTGCTGACTCAGGATACGATACGGCAAGTTGGCGGTATAGGTATCGAGCCGCATGAGCGCCACAACAAAAAACACCGCCGCGCCGAGCAAAAAGCCAAAGCCATAAAACTGCTACGGAAAGAACAGCGAGACGATGGTCGCCAGCCCCGCCACGCCCGCGAACAGCCCGGAGGCAAGCACGGCGCCCTTGTAGTCGGTAAAGTACAGCAAGATGAGCATCACCGTATTGCCCACGGCATACAGGCCATAGCCCACGCACAGCGTGCGAAAATACCCGTGCATCAGGTTATTGAAGCCCAGCGGCAGGGCCGAGAGCACCGTGGTCTCGAGCGAGATGACCGCTGCCGTCACAAACAGCTGCTTGAGCGCGCAAAACCGCAGCTCCCGGTTGAGCGTGGCGAGCATTTCCTCCTCGGCCACCACGATGTCGCCCACCACGCCGCCGTCGTTAAACAGGCTGTAGTAGTCGCGGTAGCGCGGATAGAAGTTGACTTCGACCGACACCACAAAGTTGACGGTCGTGACCAGAATGGTCAAAAACGCGATGAGCGCCGGCACATCATGATAGGGCGCGCCGTAAAACAAGCCCTTGACCTGCACGCCAATGGGCCCTGCCCAAATAATCACCAGGTGCGCAAAGAGTCCCAAGTTGGTAAACAGGCCCGTGAGCGCCAGCGGCATAAACTGGTCGAGCCAGCGCAAAAAGAGCCAGGGGCTGCGATCGCTCTGAGGAAAATACCGGTATAACAGCACCACGTCCCAGGCGAGCATCACACCGTAGCCCAGGGCGATCGAGCCCAGCAGCCCCTCGACCGGCGGCAACCCCAGCACCAGCGCGGCCAAGGCACACAGGCACGCCATGCCAATGGCCGCGGCAAAACTGCACAGAATACCGCGGTAATCCTTAATGGCCGTGAGGTAACTCATGCCGTTCCAGTTGACGATCATAATGTTGAACAGCCACAGGCACAGCAGCCCCTGCAGCAGCGTGGCGCCCGAGAACAGCAAAAATACGCCGTAGAGCACCGTGCCCGCAACGAGCATGATGGCGTTGGAGCCCCAAAACGAGGGCAAGACCTCTTCTTCGCGCTCGGCAAACAGCATGTCGGCCAGAAAGCGCGTGACCGGCATGGAGAAAAAGCTTGTGAGGGTGAGCGAGGCTAGCAGCGTATAGGTCACCATGCACACCAGCAGATCCTGGTTGGCGCGTCCCACGCCCCACAGACCGCACAGCACCAAGATGCCCACCTGCAGCAGCACGCCCAGCAGCATGGGGCCCGTGCACACGATGCCGGCGTAGCCATAGGCGCGCATCGTGGCAAACAGGCCCTTGCGCTTAAACAGGCGTTTGAGCTCAAAACCGATTCCGGCCACCGACTACTCCCCCTCCCTTGGCAGGTCAAACGCGCGCGCCGTCTCGTCGTACAGCGCGCGATAGTTGGCGAGCATCTGCTCGTGTAGGTAATAGGTCGCCACGCGACGCTGGCCGCGCTCCCCCATTTCCAGGCGGCGGGCACGGCTCGCGCACATGCGCTCCATAGCATCGGCCAGACCCTTGCGATACATGGGCGGGCTCACGAATCCAGCCACGCCAAAGTCGTCGCCGGGGGCGCCCTCGAGCAGCTCGCGGCAGCAGCCGACCTCGGTCGTCACGCAGGGGCGACGTGCGCCCAGCGATTCCAACACGCTCAACGGCTGGCCCTCCGAGATGCTCGTCAAAATGGTAAAGTCGAGCTTTTCCATGTACTCGACCACGTTGACGCGGCCGGTAAAGATCAGGTCGCGCACGCCCAATGTCTCCACCAGCGCATGGCACTCGGCGCCATATTCCTCGTCATCCACGCCGCCCATAATGTGCAGGCGCACCTTGGGCAGGCGCTCGTGCAGCTCAAAGAAGGCGTAGATCATGGTCTTGACGTCCTTGATGGGCGCCAGGCGCACCACCGCGCCAATGTCCACCCAGCCGTCATCGGGCTTTAAGGGAATGTCCTTAAAGCGGTCGAACTGGATGCCGTTGGGGATGACCAGGCATTTGTCCGCATCGCAGCCCATATCAATCTGCGTCTTGCGGGCGTTGTGAAACAGGCTTGTCACGCGGAAAGCGCGACGGTAGATCTCCTCCGAGAGCAGGTAGAAAAAGCGGATCCAGCGGTCCTTAAACGAGGGCACCACCCAGTCGGCGCGAATGATCTCCTCCTCGCGCTCGCGCGTGTAGATGCCGTGCTCGGTCAGCAATGCCGGCGCGTTATGAACGCTCGAGCCAAGACTCGCAAGCAGGCCGCCGTAGCCGGTCGAGATGGCGTGGTACACGTCGGCCACCGGAACCTCGCTGCCCAGCAGATAGAGCACGGGCAGCAACATCGAACGCATGGTGTGGAAGGCGTCGGCGAAAGGCGTATACGGGTACTCGGCCAGGCACACGTCGCGGAAAATGTCCATAAACGTGCGGCTCTGCAAAAATGAGAGCGGATGCACGTGGCGGCGCTGGAAAATGTCGAACAGCACGTCCCAGTCCGGATTGGAGAGCGAAACCAGACGGCGCAACGCCTCGCGCTCGCGGTCGTCGAAGTCGACTTC
>CABSYS010000091.1:0-6210 GCA_902482045.1 uncultured Collinsella sp. | reverse complement strand
GCTAGGCGTACCCGTGCTGGACGAGGACGCACTCGAGCAGATCCTGGCTACTGGTCAGTTGCCCCAGGCTTAAGGCGTCGATAGCCAAATTGAAGATCCGCCCGGGAAGCATGATGCCTTCCGGGCGGTTCTTACTTTGCTGGGGAAACCGGCACCGTGATCTGCGTCACTCGGGTCGCCGGGTCGTCGCTGACGATGCCGTCGATGAGGGCGATTTCGCGTTGCCCCGCTACGCCATCAGTTTGTCAAAAGCTCCGCGGCGGTTGAGCACGGTAAACGCGACAACACAGATGACTGCCGACAAAATCGACCCGCACGGCGAGGCGATACCCATGGGAAACAACGTGTCGGAATAGGCGTTCGACAGCAGCCAGGCGCCGGGCACGCGAATGAGTGCCACGGCCAGCACGTTGTGCGCAAAGCCGATGTAGCTCTTGCCATACGCAGCGAAAAAGCCGCTAAAGCAAATGTGGATGCCGGCAAAGATTGCGTCGAAAATGTAGCTGTGCATATAGCCGGTACCGGCCGCGACCACCGCAGGGTCCTTGGCAAAAAAGCCAATAAACGCCGGCGCCACCAGCCACATCAGCACCGTGATCAGGCAGCCGTACACCACCGAGATCGTCATAGCGTCCTTGAGCACCTGACGTGCACGATCGCCCTTGCCCGCGCCGGCGTTTTGCGCCGTGAGCGCGCTGACGGTGGCACCCATGGAGCTCGGCACAATGAACAAAAAGCTGATCATCTTTTCGACCAGGCCCACGGCGGCGGCGTCGACCAGGCCGCGATGGTTGGCGATGACGGTGATAAACATAAACGCCACCTGGATGCAGCCGTCCTGTACTGCCACGGGCACGCCGATTTTAAGAATGCTGCTGAGCACCTCGGGCTGGGGACGCAGGTCGCTGCGCTTAACATGGATGTTCGTGCGACGGCTCTTGAGCCACACGAGCGCGAGGGCAACGCTTGCCGTCTGGGCGGTTACCGTGCCGAGCGCCGCGCCCACGGGGCCGAGCCCCATGTGGCCGATAAACAGAAAATCGAGCGCGATGTTAATGATGCATGCCACGCCGATCACGTACATGGGCGAGCGCGAATCGCCCAGGCCGCGAAAGATGGCCGAGAGAATGTTGTATGCGGCAATAAACGGAATGCCGACAAAGCAGATACGCAGGTAGGCGGCGGTGCCTTCGACCGCCTCGGGCGGCGTGCCAATGAGCGCCACAACCTGCGGGCATAGTGCAAACAAGATGACGGCCAGTACCACCGAGACGCCCATAAACAGCGTGATGGTATTGCCGATGGCGGTCTCGGCGCGATCGAAGCGACGCGAACCCACGGCGTGGCCGACGATGACCGTCGTTCCCATGGCCAGGCCCACGAGCGTCACGGTAATGATATAGAGCGTCTGCGCGCCATTACCCACGGCGGTGATGCCGGCGGCGCCGCTAAACTGCCCCATCATGTACAGGTCGGCCATGCCGTAGAGCATCTGCAAAAAGTACGAGAGCATATAAGGCAGGGCAAAGACCGCGATGGTCTTAAGGACATTGCCGCGTGTGAGGTCGTGTTCCATGGGCAGGGTACTTTCTGGCTTGGTTCGTTTAGGTACCAGTGTAGTGAAAACCCTACAACGATTATAGAGTCAAGGTTTGTGTTGACGACGGGGCGAAAAAATAGTCACGCTCCAAGCACGATGCTTTGGCCCTCTGTGCCCCTCACCTCGCCTCAAACCATCACAACATTCAACGTTTTTTGCCAAAATCAGGAAAAGCATCGAATGTTGTGATGGTTTTTCTGCCACTCGGCCGGGTGGAATTGCTTTCTTTCGCACGAAGGTGTGCAGATCAGTGGGCAGGGGAATAAGGTTGGTTATCCGACTCCATTGGAGGGCTCATGGACCTGCCGATCGTCCTGTCCCATAAGACTGCCTGGCTGTACCACAACGTGGCGCGCCCGTCCGAGCCGCTCTCGCGAGCAAGCAGCCTATACGATGAGGACTCGCTTGCTAGCGAGGCGGAGCCGACCGCGAGCCTGCCCAAATTGGGACTCGATGCCAAGGGGCTGAGGGCTTCAATGGCAGTTGGGATCGTTGCCGACTATCTGGTCTCGCTTGGTATTCCACGAGAAGAGCTCGATCATATCGATACGCTCGTCAACTTCGATTTTGAGCGCTCGACGCCGGCTGGATTTAGGTGCCATGTGTTTGGGGCGCCGGTACCTCCAGGCCATCTTATCGAGGTGGCAGAGGGCCTTCTGGTGGTTGATGAGGCCATGTGCTTTGTCCAAGCGGGTTCGTGGATGAGCGAGCCCGAGCAGCTGGAATATGGCTACGAAATCTGTGCCCGATACCATTTGAATCATCTGTCGACAGGCGATTATACCGAGATGGGGCAGAGGTATACCGTTGCCGACTTGATTGCCTATTGCAATGAGAACCGATCTCGTCAGGGGGCCATACGCGCGGCCGCCGTGCTCAGGCGCGTGCACGATGACGCGCGGTCGCCCATGGAGACGGCCACCGCAATCATGGTCGTAGCAAAACGTTCCCAGGGCGGTCTGGGATACGCCAAGGTTGAGCTCAACCATCGGGTCGATGTTCCCAACGAGTTCAAATATCTCGCTAAGGCCGGGTATTTCGAGATCGACGTATTTGCGCCTGCAAACGGTACGGGGATTGAATACAACGGCTCGGACCATTTTGATAAACAGCGCAGCGCGTCGGATGCGGAGCGTATGACCGTGCTGAGCGCGCTGGGCTTTAGGATGATCGTCCTCACCGGGACTCAGTTTGCCCATCAACTGCAATTGCATCGGGCGATGAATGCCATCGCGCTCGCTATGGGTTTCAAGTGCGACCGAAGCGAAGCGTTTCAGAAGCGGCAGAACGACCTGCGAGAATTCGTGATTCGGCACTGGGACGGCAACCTTTAGGGGCGCTTTGGTCCTTCTACGGGGTGCCGTGGGCAGGCAAACCATCACAACATTCGACGTTTTTTGCCAAAAACGGGAAAAGTATCGAATGTTGTGATGGTTTGTGTACTGAGGATGGGCTCGGGAAGCCGGTCTTGCTCGCAAAGGCTTTTCGTGTCGTACGTATGTCGACCCATTCTTCCCGTGCGGTACTATATTCCCTGAAGAATAAAGACTGGCGTGAGGGGAGGGCTGCGTGGACGGGCGCGTGCAACATGACGGTTTTGGCCGCGATATCAACTACCTGCGCATTGCCGTTACCGACAAGTGCAATTTCCGCTGCATCTATTGCATGCCGGCCGATGGCGTGGCGCCCCGCGCGCACGACGAGCTGCTCAGCGCTGAGGAAATCGCCCGCTTTGTGCGCTTGGTGGCGGGGGAGGGCATTCGCCGCGTGCGTCTGACGGGCGGCGAGCCGCTGGTCAGCCGCCGTATTATTCCGCTCATGCGTGATATCCGCGCGATTCCGCAGATCGAGGACATTTCGCTCACCACCAATGGCGCCCTGCTGCCCAAGCTGGCGCCGCAGCTCAAAGACGCCGGTCTTAACCGCGTCAACATTTCGCTCGACACGCTCGACCCTACGCTCTTTGGAAAGATCACGCGCCTGGGTCGACTCGAGCAGACCATGGCCGGCATCGACGCGGCGCTGGCTTGGGGCTTTGAGCCCGTTAAGGTCAACTGCGTTGTGGTGCGCCGACTCAACCAGGATGTGGCGGCCCTTGCGCGGCTCACGCTCGACCGACCCATCCACCTGCGCTTTATCGAATACATGCCCATCGGTGACGAGCGCACGAGCTCGCATTGCGCCGTAGACCCTCACGCGCCCACGCTCAATCCCGAGCTGTGGGACGCGAGCGACACCGTGCCGAGCGACGAGCTGCGGGCGCGCATCAATGCCGGGGCCGCGGCGGCGGGACTGGGCGAGCTCGAGCTCGAGCCGCTCGACATCAACGACGCTCCTGCCGGCGCGGGCCCTGCGCGCTACTGGCACTTTCCGGGCGCGGCGGGAACGGTCGGCTTTATTAGCGCCATGTCCAATCATTTTTGTGCGAATTGCAACCGTCTGCGCCTGACGGCCGATGGCAACGTGCGTCCGTGCCTGTTCAGCGATGCCGAGTATTCGGTGCGTGAGGCGTTGCGCCGTGGTGATGATATGCAGGTACTTTCGATTTGGCGCGATGCCGTGGCCCACAAACCGCAGGAACACGCGATAATTGAGGGCACGCAACGATTTATGTCCCAAATCGGAGGATGATCATATGGCCAAGAGCAGGTACGCCGATGCCACCAAGGCCGCTCGCGGGGCCGCGATGTCTGCCCACAAAGTCGCGGCTGCGGCCAGCGATGCCGTTGCAGGCGCACAGCCGACTGCCAGCGCTGCCACCGAGCCCGCCCGCGACGCCCGTCGCGACGAGCTGACGCACGTGGACGCCAAGGGCGAGGTTCGCATGGTCGACGTGTCCGACAAGGCCGAGACCCATCGCATCGCCATCGCCGAGGGCACCATCCTTATGCACCCCGAGACGCAGGCCATGGTGCTGCAGGATCGCGCCAAAAAGGGCGATGTGCTTGCCTGCGCGCGCGTGGCGGGCATTATGGCCATCAAACGCACAAGCGACATCATCCCCATGTGCCATCCGTTGCTCATTACCAAGAGTAAGTGCGACATTGCGCCCATCGCTCCGGCGGGGACGCCGGCCGAGGACGTGCCCGAGGGCTGGGCGCCGGCACGCGCGGACGGGCAGGTTGGCTTTCACGTGCTGGTTACGGCCGGCGTAACGGGCAAGACGGGTATCGAGATGGAGGCGTTGACCGGCGCGAGCGCTGCGTGCCTAACGATCTATGACATGTGCAAGGCGGTCGATCGCGGCATGGAGATCGTCGACGTTCGCCTGCTGCACAAGGAAGGCGGCCGCTCGGGTGTGTGGGATCGCGCAGAGCGCCAGGCTGCTGCTGTCGAAGCCGTGGGTGCCGCGAGCAACGTGCCCGCGGGCGCACCCGTCGCCGTCGCGCCCGCAGCTCCGACACCGGCCGTCCCCGCGATCGCGTTTATCGGCTACCAAAACTCGGGCAAGACCACACTCGTCGAGAAGGTTATCGCTGAGCTCACCCGCCGCGGCCTGCGCGTGGGTTCTCTCAAGCATCACGGGCACCACGGCTTTGATATCGACGTGCCCGCTAAGGACACCTGGCGCCATCACCAGGCCGGATCAAAGCACGTGGGCCTCATCTGTGCCACGCGCTGGGCGGAGTACGCCGACACGCGCGAGGAGGACGAGATGCCCGCGCGCGAGCTGCTGTCGCGTTACAACGATGTCGACGTGGTGATCATCGAGGGCTACAAGACCGAGGGCTTCGACAACATCGTGGTCGCGCGCTCCGGTGTCGACCGTCTGCGCGGCAAGAGCTCGCTCGACCTAGTCGACGGTCGCACGCTGGCCCTTGCCTGCAACGAGGCCCTGGCGCGTCAGGCCTTCGACGCCGGCTTTGCGACCCGAGCCATCAACATCAACGACGCCCGAGCCATCTGCGATCTGATCCAAGATCATCTGGCCTAAAACCTGCCAAAAAGGGACAGGTTAATTTTGGCAGGTTTTATCTGGGCAAACGTCACTTCCACCACAAAGGGGCCAGGCACCTTTGTGGTGGTTTTTGCTTTAGTAGATGTGTGGGACATGCCTTACAATCTACCAAGTAGTTCATGACGGGCGAAAAACGGAGAGAAGGGGCTTGATGCGTCCTTAATGTTTCATGCGGATAGATTGATTTGACAGACGGTGGCGAAAGCCCGCCGTCCGCATTCGTATGAAACAAGGAGTCTCCATGCTCGCCTCCCTTTTCTCAAAGCCTCAATCTTCGCTGTCCGTGCAGGCCAAGCGCCTGGTGGCGATGCGCTTTCTCATCTACACCGGTTTTCAGACCAGCTACTTTATCGGCGTCATCGGAACGCTCACCTATGCGGACGGTGCTTCGGTCATCGCGACATCGCTGGCCGTCTTTTTTATGAACGCATTCGTGATCTTGGGATCCTTTGCGGGTGGCGCGGCGCTCGACGCCTGGGGTCCGCGCCGTCATTTCCGGGCGAGTATCGTCGGCACGTTGGCAACCGGCGCGGCAATTCTCGCCTTTGGCAGCGCGACCGAAACAGTCCTTGCCGGCGCGGTACTCCTGGGCTTTGTGATGGGACTGTCTCTTATACACATCTCCGAGCCCACGAGACATGCGCAGATCTCG
>CABSYS010000090.1:0-6489 GCA_902482045.1 uncultured Collinsella sp. | reverse complement strand
GCATAGCGGAATGGCACGTCCAGCCACGTTGCCTTGTTCACGATGCTCTTCTTGTGGCTAAACGTATCGAAGCTCTCGCGTCCATGGTACTGCCCCATACCGCTCGCTCCCATGCCGCCAAAGCCCATATGGCTCGTAGCCAAGTGCATGATCGTGTCGTTAACGCAGCCGCCGCCAAAGGGCACGTAACGCACAAAGCGCTGCTGGACCTCGCGGTCCTGGCTAAAGATATACAGGGCCAGCGGCGTCGGACGATCCGTAATAAACGTCTCGGCCTCGTCTAGGCTCTCAAACGTCAGCACCGGCAGGATGGGGCCGAAAATCTCTTCCTGCATCACAGCATCCTCAGGCGCCACGCCGTCTAGGATCGTCGGCTCAATCTTGAGCGACGACTCGCGCGCCGTGCCTCCCAGCACAACCTTATCGGGGTCGATCAGCCCGAGCACGCGCGCAAAATGCTTGGCGTTGACGATATGCCCATAATCCTCGTTATCGAGCGGATGCTCGCCAAACATACGGCGGGCCTCTTCCCTGATGAGGTCCAGCAGCTCGTCGTGCACGCGCGCATCGACCAGCAGGTAGTCGGGCGCCACGCAGGTCTGCCCCACGTTGAGCCATTTACCAAAGGCGATACGCCGCGCCGCAACCTTCAAGTTTGCCGTCGCATCCACGATGCAGGGGCTCTTTCCGCCCAGCTCAAGCGTCACGGGCGTAAGGTTTTTACTTGCGCGCTCCATGACGAGCTTGCCGACCGGAACGCTTCCGGTAAAGAAGATTTTGTCCCAGCATTCATC
Organism: uncultured Collinsella sp.; assembly: GCA_902482045.1. Lineage (GTDB taxonomy): Bacteria > Actinomycetota > Coriobacteriia > Coriobacteriales > Coriobacteriaceae > Collinsella. The sequence goes on along the minus strand of CABSYS010000090.1, from coordinate 5,695 downwards.
GAGCAGCGCCTCGTTCTCGGCACGCCCGCCTTCGACGACCGTTACCAGGCGCGGATCAAATGCTTCCTCGCAAATCTGCCTGAGCACCGCGCTCGAAGCCGGCGCATAAGCACTCGGCTTGATGACCACGGTGTTACCCGCGGCAAGGGCGCCGGCGAGCGGCTCGAGTGTTAGCAAAAACGGGTAGTTCCATGGAGCCATAATGAGCGTGACGCCATAGGGCACGGCTTGCGTTTTGCACACACTCACGGCGTTGGCAAGGTCACACGGACGCAGGCGCGGACGGCTCCATCGAGCCACATGCGCAATCTGATGACGAATCTCGGAAAGCGACGTGCCGATCTCGCACATATAGGCCTCGTCATGCGACTTTCCCAAATCAGTCTTGAGCGCATGGGCAATATCGGCCTCGTGGGCCCGTACCGCATCGCGTAAACTCACGAGCGCGCGACGTCGAACATCGACATCAAACGTAGCGTGCGTCTTAAAGTAGGTGCGCTGATCGCCGACGATGCGCGCAATTTCCTCGGTGTTCATGGACCCTCCTAGTTCTCGTCCTCAAACATACCACCCGCGACGACCTCGTACATATGCTCGAGCTCCAAGCGGTCCATCAAAAGCGGAACGGGGTACAGGGGATTGGCCTCGGCATCGGCATGCGCCGCCATCTCGGGAATGTCGGAGCGGCGAATACCTGAGACATATTTGGGGATTCCCAGGGCCTCGTTCATGCGGTCGACCCAATCGATAAAGCCCTCGGCCGCAAGACTGTCCTGCGCGGTAGCCGGCGCAATGCCCGCCATGCGAGCAAGATCGGCAAGCTTGGGGGCGGCGGCGCCGCCATAAGCGCGAAGCATGTGCGGCAGGATGATCGCGTTGGCCAAACCGTGCGGAATTCCGTATCGGCCGCCCAGACTGTGCGCGATGGCATGCACATATCCGACATAGGAGCGGGTAAACGCAACGCCCGCCTTATACGCCGCCGAAAGCATATTGCGGCGAGCGCGCATGTCGTCGCCATGCTCATAGGCCTCGAGCAAATTGTCGCGGATGAGCTGCACCGCCTGTCGAGCCATCTTGCGCGTATAGGGTGTGGTGCTACGGCCGATAAAGGCCTCGACGGCATGCGTCAGGGCATCCATGCCCGTCTGCCCCGTAATGGAGGCGGGCAACCCGCGCGTAAACTCGGGGTCGTGAACCGCAAAACGCGGGATGAGCACAAAATCGTTAATGGGGTATTTATAGTGCGTCTCGTTATCGGTGATAACCGCCGCGAGCGTGACTTCGCTTCCCGTGCCGGCGGTAGTGGGAACCGCAATAAGCAGCGGCAGGAGACGGTGGACACGCAATAGGCCACGCATCTTGTTGATGGGCTTGTTTGGCTGCGCAATGCGCGCCCCCACACCCTTGGCGCAGTCCATGGCTGATCCTCCACCAAAGCCGATAATGGCCCGGCAGTCGTTCTCGCGATACAGCGCCGCCGCTTCCTCCACATTCGAGACCGTGGGGTTCGCACGCGTTTCGGCATAGACCGTAACGCCAATCCCCTGAGCCGTAAGCGCACGCTCGAGTGGTGCCGTGAGCCCCAAACGTGCAATACCAGGGTCTGTCACGATAAGGACCTTCTGGATCGAGCGCTTTTGAAGCACCGCGGGCACATCCTCGGCATGCTCCAAAATGCGCGGCTCGGTATAGGGCAGGATCGGCAATGCAATGCGAAAAACCGTCTGATATGTTCGGCACCAGGCACGACGGGCTAGATGCATAAAGGAAACTCCTTCATTTGTTGATAGGTCAACATTTGCTCGACCGATTGTACTCAGCGGAGATCGCAGACGGTATGCCAATCGTTAATCAATCAACATCTTCATATCTCAAAATTGTTTTATTAAAAATCATTCCTAATAGGCTTCACATTTGGTTGCATTTATGGATAATAGAACTCGTCAAGACGCACGTCCGGAGAGGGCCCTTACGGGACCGGACGAGCGCGCAATCGCCATCGATCGAAAGGATCGAATCATGAAGTTTGTTTGCCCCGTTTGCGGTTATGTGGAAGAGTTCGACGGCGACCAGCTGCCCGAGGACTTCAAGTGCCCCCAGTGCGGCGTTCCCGGTTCTCGTTTCCTGAAGCAGGAGGAGGGCCAGCTCGAGTGGGCCGCCGAGCACGTCGTGAGCGTCGCCAAGATGGAGGGTGTCTCCGAGGACATCGTTGCCGACCTGCGCGCCAACTTTGAGGGCGAGTGCTCCGAGGTCGGTATGTACCTGGCCATGGCTCGCGTCGCTCATCGCGAGGGCTACCCCGAGATCGGCCTGTACTGGGAGAAGGCTGCCCACGAGGAGGCCGAGCACGCCGCTAAGTTCGCCGAGCTCCTGGGCGAGGTCGTGACCGACTCCACCAAGAAGAACCTCGAGATGCGCGTTGAGGCCGAGAACGGCGCCACCGCCGGCAAGACCGATCTTGCCAAGCGCGCCAAAGCCGCTGGTCTCGATGCCATCCACGACACCGTGCACGAGATGGCTCGCGACGAGGCCCGCCACGGCAAGGCTTTCGCCGGCCTGCTCAAGCGCTACTTTGGCTAAGCCAGCCGCCTGAGAGACAATCTCTAGCTCGATAAGGCCCGGACCGCATGGTTCGGGCCTTTTTCGTGGGCTTATTGCAGCTGTTCTTGAAGAACGCTAAGCGACTGAGGGCTCAGGTCGTCGTATTGTATGAGGACGCGAGATGGAGCGTTCTTAGTCGATACCTGATCACCCGTCCACAGGCAATCGGCGATGTTGACATAGGAAATACGAGCGTCATCGAGAGCCTCCGCGAAACTCTCCCCCGCCTTGTCCTCGACCAGGGCAACGGTGCAGTATAGGCCCGCGTCCTCATGCTCAATCGAAACCTCCCCTGCCGGAAACGCCTTCCGCACAAGCGCCGCCAGGCCATCACGCGCCTCGCGAGCACGAACGCGCACGCGGTTCACATGCCGCTCGTAATCACCCGATTCCAGCAAACGCGCCAAAGCGACCTGGTCAACAGAGCTCACCGACGAGGCGTAAAAACCAAGGTTGCGCCTAAACCGCTCCATCAGCTCATCGGGCAACACCATATACGCCAAACGCAACGCCGATGAAAGGCTCTTCGAAAACGTGTTGGTGTAGATAACCGACTGAGCGGCATCGATCGACGCGAGCGCGGGAATCGGCTTGCCGGCAAGGCGAAACTCACAATCAAAGTCATCTTCGATGAGATACCGACCTGGTCGCTCGGCGGCCCAGCTGAGCAGCGCGTAGCGACGCGCTATGCTCGTCACAAGGCCGGTCGGATACTGATGGGACGGCATCAGGTGAAGGACATCGGCCCCAGTTTTCTGCAGAGCGCTCAGGTCCACGCCGTCATCATCCAACGGAATATGTCGAACTTCGCAGCCCATAGCCTGATAGATGCGCGTCAGACGCAAATAGCCCGGGTCCTCAACGGCGTACACCTTGTCCGCGCCAAGCAGCTGAACCAACATGGTATCGAGCAGCTGGGCACCCGCACCGATAACAATGTTGTCGGGGTCGACATTCATGCCCCTTGTCCCGCGCAGATGGTGAGCAATTGCGCGTCGTAGCCGAGCGGTGCCCTGCGCCGGCGCGGTCGAAAAGATTTCGCGTTCGTCTTCGGATGTCAGCGTCGCCCGTAGCGCGCTTTGCCAAAGCCGCGCCGCCTCCAAAGCGGAAGGAGAAAGTGCATCGAATCGCTCGGCCTGTCCATCGGCATCATGCGCGCTGGGGCCCACAGAGACGGTATCTCGGTCGATGCTCCCCGTAGCCAAAGGCAAAACCGGTGCATCCGGAAGCTCGCAAGCGTAGTAGCCACGCCGCGGCTTTGAGCAAATATAGCCCTCGGCAAGTAACTGGCTATATGCATTCTCGATGGTAATGACACTGATTCCCAGATGACTGGCAAAGGCGCGCTTAGACGGCAGATGCTCCCCCGCCGCAATACGTCCAGCAACGATATCATCTCGAATTTGCTGGTAAACATACTCATAAAGCGATGCCTCGCCGCGTTGTTCCAAATTGTAGTCAAGCATGAGTTTGTCACCTGACCTTATTAAGTCATTCAATCTGGTATTAGTCTGACCTTGTTATTATCTCGAAAACTGAGTATTTCGCCATACCCAGCTCCCCGATAGGATGTTCCGTCAAGCAATGCACATGCCAACCAAGGGAGCAACCATGGCAGAACAGACCAGCAAGGCCGATCGCGTCAAACTCAACCGCGAACTCGCGCAGATGCTCAAGGGCGGCGTCATCATGGACGTCACCACGCCCGAGCAGGCGCGCATCGCCGAGGAGGCAGGCGCCTGCGCCGTCATGGCACTCGAGCGCATCCCGGCCGACATCCGTGCCGCAGGCGGCGTCTCGCGCATGAGCGACCCCAAGATGATCAAGGGCATCCAAGAGGCCGTCTCCATCCCTGTCATGGCCAAGTGCCGCATCGGTCACATCGTCGAGGCGCAGGTCCTTCAAGCCATCGAGATCGACTACATCGATGAATCCGAGGTTCTCTCCCCCGCCGACGATGTCTACCACATCGACAAGACCCAGTTTGACGTCCCGTTTGTCTGCGGTGCCCGCGACCTGGGCGAGGCGCTGCGCCGCGTCGCCGAGGGTGCCACGATGATCCGCACCAAGGGCGAGCCGGGCACGGGCGACGTGGTCCAGGCCGTGCGCCACATGCGCAAGATCCAAAAGCAGATCCGCGACGTTGTTGCCCTGCGCGACGACGAGCTCTTTGAGGCAGCCAAGCAACTGCAGGTTCCGGTCGAACTGGTCCGCGAGGTCCATGCCACGAGCAAGCTTCCCGTTGTGAACTTTGCCGCCGGCGGCGTAGCGACCCCTGCCGACGCCGCGCTGATGATGCAGCTGGGCGCCGAGGGCGTCTTTGTGGGCTCGGGCATCTTTAAGAGCGGCGATCCCGCCAAGCGCGCCGCTGCCATCGTTAAGGCTGTGGCCAACTTCACCGACGCCAAGCTCATCGCTGAGCTTTCGGAGGACCTGGGCGAGGCCATGGTGGGCATCAACGCCGACGAAATTGAGATCATCATGGAGGAGCGCGGGCGCTAGTCCAGCAGAAAGGATCGCACATGAGCGATTACGCAGACCAGACGGTCGCCGTGCTGGCGGTCCAAGGTGCTTTTGCCGAGCACGAGGCGAGGCTGTCCGAGCTGGGCGCACGTTGTATTGAGCTGAGGCAGGCGGCTGATTTGAAGCAGGACTTTGACCGTCTGGTACTTCCCGGCGGCGAGTCTACCGTTCAAGGGAAGCTGCTTGATGAGTTGGGCATGCTCGAGGAGCTTCGTGCCCGCATCTCTGATGGCATGCCCGTCCTGGGCACCTGCGCCGGCCTGATTCTGCTGGCTCACGACCTTGCCGCCCATGACGATAAGGGCACGCCGCGTTTGGCAACCATGGACGTACTTGTCGAGCGCAATGCCTACGGCAGGCAGCTAGGCAGCTTTCGAACCAAGGGACAGGTAGCCGGCATCGACGGTGAAGTGCCGTTAACGTTTATCCGCGCGCCCCGCATCGTCGAGGTCCACGGAGACGCCAAGGCCTTAGCGAAAGTCGACGGGCGCATCGTCGCCGCCCGCCAGGGCAACCAGCTCGGCGTAACCTTCCACCCCGAACTCGACGAAGACACCCGCCTCCACGA
>CABSYS010000089.1:0-6498 GCA_902482045.1 uncultured Collinsella sp. | reverse complement strand
GACACGGAAGAGGTCAGAAGTTCAAATCTTCTAACGCCCACCAAATGTTCGCAGCCCAGAGGCTATGTCTCTGGGCTGTTTTTTTGCCACCAAGCACGCCGCCAAATATTGATCCAAGGTCTGTACGCGATGGTCTTCGCATCCCGTAGAGGTGTCGGCAGATTGCATGTGTCCTGGCCCATCGTGACCGCAACATGTTGGTCAAGCATAATCTTTTGGATTCTTTTGGCGTGAGCGGCTTGGTTTTGGTAGGATTTGTCAGCGACTTGACCAAGGGGGTTTTATAACTGCCATGCAGGTAGCCGTGTTGGTAACGTTTTATCGGCCCTCCAAGAACCCCTCATTTATAATGCGTCTGCAAAATGACTAATTGCCTTGACCTGCTAAAACACTATATGTTGTGTTTGACCTAAAAAAAGAATACAGGATATAGATGCCTCTTTGTCGTATGATAGATGGCGGACAGAGAGCGAGAACCTTATTCGCCCCATTTGGATGGATTTTTGAGCCCCTGGATTGGTTACGAGGATTGTCCGCATGAGGGCCTATGGTTATCGAGAACACAGATTGCGCAACGGCGCCGCAAGACAGGGTAAGCCCTGCCGGGCATCGTTTGGCTCTGAAGCGCAATGAGGCTACGATGCGAAAGAGGCAAGAGGATGAAGATCATCAAGCGCAGCGGCACCGAGGTTACCTTTGACATCGATAAGATCGTCAATGCGATCCGCGCCGCAAACTTGGAGGTCGAGGAAGGCTCTCGCCTTACCGACCGCCAGGTGATCTATGCAGCGCAAAACGTCGCCGAGGCATGTGAGAAGGCCGGCCACACCGTATCGGTCGAGGAGATCCAGGATCTGGTCGAGGACGAGATCATGCGTCTCGACTGCTACGAGGTCGCTCGCCACTACATCATCTATCGCTATGTTCAGAGCCTGAAGCGCCAAAAGAACACAACCGACGACAAAATCCTGTCGCTGATCGAATGCAACAACGAAGAGGTCAAGCAGGAGAACTCCAACAAGAACCCGACCGTCAACTCCGTTCAGCGCGACTACATGGCCGGCGAGATTTCCAAGGATCTGACGCAGCGCGTGCTGCTGCCCCAGGAGATCGTGGATGCTCACAACGAGGGTCTGATTCACTTCCACGATTCGGACTACTTTGCCCAGCATATGCATAACTGTGACCTGGTGAACCTGGAGGATATGCTCCAGAACGGCACCGTTATCTCGGGCACGCTGATCGAGAAGCCGCACAGCTTCTCGACAGCTTGCAATATCGCGACGCAGATTATCGCCCAGGTCGCCTCTTCCCAGTACGGTGGCCAGTCCATCTCGCTGACCCATCTTGCCCCCTTTGTTGAGGTGAGCCGTCAGAAGATTCGCGGCGAGGTCGCTCGCGAGCTTGAGGAGCTCGGTGTTTCGGCATCTGCCGAGAAGGTTCGCGAGGTCGTTGAGGATCGCCTGCGCGATGAGATCCGTCGCGGCGTCCAGACGATTCAGTATCAGGTCGTGACCCTTATGACCACGAATGGCCAGGCGCCGTTCGTGACGGTCTTTATGTATCTCAATGAGGCCCGTACGCCCCAGGAGAAGCACGACCTTGCCATGATTGTGGAGGAGACGCTTCGCCAGCGCTACGAGGGCGTTAAGAACGAGGCCGGCGTGTGGATTACCCCGGCATTCCCCAAGCTCATCTATGTGCTCGAGGACGATAACGTTCACGAGAATTCCCCGTACTTCTACCTGACCCAGCTGGCTGCTAAGTGCACCGCCAAGCGCATGGTGCCCGATTACATCTCCGAGAAGAAGATGCGCGAGCTCAAGCTGTCTAAGGGCGAGACCGCCGGCAACGGCGATTGCTACACCTGCATGGGTTGCCGCAGTTTCCTGACGCCCGATCGCTCGGGCAACGGCTTTAACAATGTCGCCAACGCGCTGAACTATGACCCGACCAAGCCTAAGTACTACGGTCGCTTTAACCAGGGCGTTGTGACCATCAACCTGCCCGATGTCGCGCTGAGCTCGCACCAGGATATGGACAAGTTCTGGAAGATCTTCGATGAGCGCCTTGAACTGTGCCATCGTGCCCTGCTGTGCCGCCATGAGCGCCTGATGGGCACGCTTTCGGATGCCGCGCCGATCCTTTGGCAGTACGGCGCCCTGGCGCGCCTTAAGAAGGGCGAGACGATCGACAAACTGCTCGTGGGCGGCTATTCCACCATCAGCCTGGGTTACGCCGGTCTGTATGAGTGCGTCAAGTACATGACGGGCCACAGCCACACCGAGAAGGAGGGCACGCCCTTTGCCATGGCGGTCATGCAGCACATGAACGACAAGTGTGCGGAGTGGAAAGCCGCGAGCGACATCGATTTCTCGCTGTACGGAACGCCGTTGGAGTCGACGACGTATAAGTTCGCCAAGTGCCTGCAGCGTCGTTTTGGCATCATCCCGGGCGTGACGGACAAGGGCTACATTACTAACAGCTATCATGTCCACGTTTCCGAGGAGATCGATGCCTTCGACAAGCTTAAGTTTGAGGGCATGTTCCAGCAGCTTTCGCCGGGTGGTGCTATCTCCTACGTTGAGGTTCCCAACATGCAGGACAACCTCAAGGCTGTCATTCGCGTGATGCAGTACATCTACGACAACATCATGTACGCCGAGCTCAACACCAAGAGCGACTACTGCCAGGTGTGCGGCTACGACGGTGAGATCAAGATTGTCGAGGACGATGGCAAGCTGGTGTGGGAGTGCCCCAATTGCGGCAACCGTGACCAGGAGAAGATGAACGTCGCCCGTCGTACGTGCGGCTACATCGGTACCCAATTCTGGAACCAGGGTCGAACCGAGGAGATCCGCGACCGCGTGCTGCATCTCTAATCAACCATCCCAGGTCGCCCCGTAGCGAGGCCCCGGACCTTTACTCGCTATTTCGGACAGTCCTGGCTCACGACGGAGGCGCCACTGGCGCCTCCTGTTCGTGCGGAACTCATATCGAGCAAAGGTCCGGGGCCTCGCTACGGGGCGGCCAAGTTGACGTAGCTGAGATGCAGCATGCGGCCTGCTCACCCCTCGAAGTTCTTAGCGGAAATAATTCGAGCTGCAGCTGCGATTTACTTGCGATAGCGGTTGAGCCGCAACCCAGTTTTTATTGGACCTCGAACCCTATACTCGATGTTCGCTTTGTTCATCGAGTATTGCTCGCGAGGGGTCTGGAGCATATCGTCCCGCCCGCAGTTTCGCAGGCCGAAGGCCGAGAATGTTTGAGGACGGGATGATATGCTCCAGACCCCCAGGAAGGTTACTTATGAACTACGCGAACATTAAGTATTTCGACATTGCTGATGGGGAAGGCGTTCGTACTTCTCTGTTTGTGAGCGGGTGCCGTCGTGGGTGCAAGAATTGCTTTAACTCTGTCGCGTGGGACTTTGCTGCGGGCGAGCCGTTCGATCGCGCCGTCGAGGATAAGATTATCGAGAGTCTCGACCATCCCTTTATCGATGGCCTGACGATTCTGGGTGGCGAGCCTATGGAGCCCGAGAATCAGGCGGGTCTCGTTGACTTTATCGAACGCGTGCGTGCGACCTATCCTGTGGAGTCGGGGAAGACCATTTGGTGCTTTACCGGTGACGTGCTCGAGGAGCTTATGCCGGGCGGTCGTCACCATACCGAGGTGACGGACCGTATCCTTGCCTGCCTCGACATGCTGGTGGACGGCCCGTTTGTTCAGGACCTGTACGATATCTCGTTGCGCTTTAGGGGCTCGAGCAACCAGCGCGTGATTGATATGAACGCCACGCGTGCCCGTGCCGAGCGTGAGAACGTTACGCTTTGCGACGCCGTGGAGCTTTGGCGGGACGATCCGGTCTATTCGACCCATACTATGTAGCTTGTGGCCGATGCCGGAGGGCGTGGTACCATAGCGCGAACGCAAAATCGGAAAAGTGAGGCCCAGATGGTCGATCAGGAAAAAGTCGAGGCCGCCATAAGGCTGTTGCTTGAGGGCATAGGCGAGGACCCAACTCGTGAGGGCCTGCTGGAGACGCCGGCGCGCGTCGCCCGTATGTATGGCGAGATTACCGGCGGCATGGATCAGAGTGCCGAGGAGCACCTGTCCAAAACCTTTGCCGTCGCTTCAAACGATTTGGTTATCGAGCGCGACATTACGTTTTACTCGCTGTGCGAGCATCATCTGCTGCCGTTTTACGGCAAGGCTGCCATTGGCTATATCCCCAACGGCCGTGTCGCAGGGCTTTCCAAGCTCGCCCGCACGGTTGAGGTCTATGCCCGCCGTCTGCAGCTGCAGGAGCAGCTGTGTGCGCAGGTTGCCGATGCTCTCATGGAGTATCTTGCTCCCCAAGGAGCGATTGTACTGATGGAAGCCGAGCATATGTGCATGACCATGCGCGGCGTGCAAAAGCCTGGCACCAAGACCGTGACGCTCGCTCGTCGCGGCGTCTTTGAGGCCGATCCGGCGCTCGAGGAGCGATTCTTTAGGATGCTGGGACGCTAACTATGAGAGTCGTCAACGACTTTACATCGAATACTGACGAGGGAACGCCGCGTCGCGGTTTTATGGCTTCGGGCCTGGCGCCTTTTGGTGCCATGCCTCGCATTGATTACATCTGTGCCAACGGGCTGTTCCGGCGGCACCTGGGCAACATTGCGCAGTTGGAATCGGGGCGCATCTTTTGCCGTCACGGTATTGACCATCTGCTGGATGTCGCGCGTATTATGTGGATTAAGAATCTTGAGGAGCAGCTCGGATTTGACCGCGAGGTCATCTACGCCACGGCACTTCTTCACGATATCGGCAAAGATGAACAGTACGAATCGGGTATATCCCATGATGTTGCAAGCGAACGCGTCGCTGATGCGATTCTCGGCGGCATGCCCGATGACGTGGCGTTTGAGCCGGCCGATGCCGCAGCCATTAAGACGGCCATTCTGGGCCATCGAAAGCTGCGCGTGAATAGCCAACCGCTTGAGCGTCTGCTCTATGCAGCCGACAAAGCGTCGCGCGCCTGCTTTGCATGCCCCGCGCGCAATGCTTGCAACTGGAGCGATGATAAAAAGAACCTGTCGATTCGCGTGTAGTTAGTTTGCGCGGTCGGGGTTCTAAACGAAGGAGACGATCGCGATGAGTAACAAAAAACTGCCCGAGAACGCAACCAAGACTGAAGGCGCCGAGCTCGCTCGCCGTGGAAGGGGCGAAATATCCACCGCAACGGCGGTGCCCCACGTGAGCTATGACGATCTGCGCCATGCCGACCGTATTGTCATTGATGGGCTTGAGGTTTTTGCCAACCATGGCGTGTATCCCGAGGAGAACGCGCTGGGCCAGAAGTTCATCGTGTCCTTGGTGCTCTATGCCGACCTGCGTGCAGCGGGGGAGCACGATAACCTGGACGCCTCGATTGACTACGGCTCGGTGTGTCACGATGTCGACGGCTATCTGCGCGAACATACGTTTAAACTCATCGAGGCGGCAGCCGAGGGGACAGCCCAGATGCTGCTGCGTCGTTATCCCTCGCTGCTTGGTGTGCGCATCAAGCTCGATAAGCCGTGGGCTCCTGTTGGCCTGCCCCTGGCAAGCTGCGGCGTCGAGATCGAGCGCGTGCGCTAACCGGTTCTAATGCGTCTCTATGGGTGGCTGCTTGAGCCGCTGCGACAGCGCTCTATTGTTGGGGCAGTACGTGTCGAGCAGGGCGTGAAACCGATGATTGTGGCTTGGCTCGAGCAAGTGGACGAGCTCGTGGGCGACAACCATGTCGAGGCATTCGACGGGGTAAGCGGCAAGTTCTCGTGCGATGCGAACGGCACCGGATTTGGGCGTGCATGAGCCCCAACGCGTTTTCATGCTACGTACGGAAACGCGGGCCACGGTGACGCCCATTGTGATTTCGTACGTGTGCACGATGTCGCGTAGCGCTGCGGTGACCTCGGATGCATAGAGCTGGTCGATGCGGGTCTGGAGCTCATCGGACGTCAGGCCGTCGAGGATTGCGCACCGCTTGGCCTGTGGGCGTTCGTTCGATTTGTCGGCACCCATAAAACTTGCGAAGGTGGCCTGCTTGGGCCGCGGCGCGGGTGATGCAAAGTTGTGATTGAGCGCATCCTGTACCGTGATGGGCTTGCCCCAAAGCGCAATGATGGACGAGGGGCTGAGCGGCTCTCGCGCCGTCGCCTGACGTTGCTCGCGCTGGGCAAGTCGGCTGATAACCCAGGCGCTGTTGCGCTTCACAAACGCTTCGATACGCTCGCGGCTGGCGCCAAGTGGTGCGCTGGCGTGGACCTCACCGCTCGATGTGACGCGCAGGTTGAAGTTCTTGACGCGCTTTTTGGTAACGACGACGGGGATGGGCGTCCCATCCGGTCGGGGTACGGAAATCGTAAATTGCTGCGTCAAAAGCGGTCCTTCAGATTGCGGACGGGCCGACATGTCGACCTGTCTCTTATACACATCTGACGCTGCCGACGACTTAATAGGTGTAGA